>JANWXX010000100.1 GCA_025057345.1 Polyangiaceae bacterium
GGCTGGAAATGGGGGGGACGGCGGCTCTGCTGGTACAGGCGGAGCAGGCGCGAGCGGGGGAGGAGGAACAAGCGGGGGAGGGGCGAGCGGGGGAGGGATGGGTGGGGGAACGGGCGGCGGGGCGAAGGAGGGGGAGCCGTGCGGGGACGGGGTTCCTTGCGAGGCGGGGCTGCTATGCGCAGCGGGGGTATGCGAGGAGGACCAGGGGCCCTGCAAGGACGACGGAGATTGCCAGGGAGACACCTACTGCTGCGTCGAGGGTTGCGCGGTGGGGGGGCCGGCGGGCTGCATTGCCTACGGGAAAGGGCCACAAGGGAACTTCAATACGGAGTGCACGGTGCAGCCGGTGCCGGGGCTCTTTGAGGCAACAGTGCAGTGTGAGTGGGTGGCACCGCCGACAGGGGATCCCTACCCGGCCCATGTGCAGGTACTGGTGACGCCGCTGGTGGCGGATCTCCCCTACGATGGGGGGAACGCAGCAGCAGAGATCGTGGTGGTGACCTACAACGGGCTGGATGGCGGGGCAGCCTCGTCGATGGGGATCGACCCTTCGTTTTATGGCGTGATTCGAGTGCTTAACGGGCAGAATTGTGAGCAGTTGGCCAACATTGTGGACCCTGCGAACCCGATCATTGGCTCCTCGACCCCGGCTATTGGAGATCTGGATGGGGACGGGATCCCAGAGATCGTCACCCATCGGGCGAACGGAGGGCTGGTCGCCTTCCGGTGGGACAAGGTCCAGGGGACCTACGTGACCTACTGGTCCTCGACGGCGACGGATCTCCCGGGGACGCACCACTACGACGGGCCGTCAATCCACGATTTGGACGACGATGGATTCCCGGAGGTGCTGTCGGCTAGCGAGGTCTACGACGGAAAGACTGGAGCCAGGCTCAACCCGGGGCAGAACCTGTATGCCGGCAAGCTCGTGGGGAACATCGCCGTGGCGGGCAATGTGGACAAGGACGAGCAGATCGAGCTCGTGGCCGGGCCTGTCTATGGGTGGAGCAAAGAGAAGAAAATATGGGAGCTCAAATATCCTGGAGCCCCGGCACTACCCCACTATGCCTTCGCAGATTTCGGTACTCCTGGAGCTACACCGGAGGATTTCGATCCAACCAAGTTCGACGGTATCGCTGAGATTGTCGGGGTAGGGTCGGGTCGGATTGTTCTGGCTACTCTGGAGGGGCAGATCCTCATCGACCTTCCCTCCGGGATCTTGGGTGGAGGCCCTCCTACGATCGGCGATTTCGATAATGACGGGCGCCCCGAGTTTGCCACGGCAGGTGGCACCTCGTACAAGGTGATGGACCTGGACTGCGCCAAGCCCGGCACGCCCGGGTGCGCGGAGCCCTTCGTTCGCTGGGTGAAGCCTTCCCAGGATGCGTCCTCGAACACCACCAGCTCCTCGATCTTCGATTTCGAGGGAGATGGTCAAGCAGAGGCGGTCTACGCCGATGAGTGCTTTGTCCGGGTCTACGACGGGAAGACCGGAGACGTGCTTTACTCTGCGTACCGGACAAGCTGTACTTGGTACGAGAACGCCATCGTGGCGGACCCGGATCGGGATGCAAATACAGAAATTTTGGTGGGTTCCAACGTCAACTGCAACGTGGTGTGTCCTGCTCTGGACCCGATTCACCGCGGCATTCGCTGCGCCAATTCCTCCGAGTGCAAATCCGGGTTCTGCTCTGAGGGGTTCTGCCGCTGTTCCGCTGACGACGAGTGCCCCGATGGATACCGCTGTGCCTCGCCTCCAGGGAGCCCAAACGAGGACAAGACCTGCCGGGCTTACCATCCGCCAGCAGGTGGACAGGTCGGTGTACGTGTGCTCCGGGATCGCCTAGACCGCTGGGTTTCCTCCCGGCCCATGTGGAACCAGGAAGCTTACTCCATCACCAATGTCAACGACGACGGGACCATCCCGAAATCTTCCGCATGGCAGCGGAACCATACCTCTCCTGGTTTCAACAACTTCCGACAGAACGCCCAGGGGTCCGCCGCTGCCAACGCGGCCCCGGACATCACCGGCAAGCTCGATCAGAGCAATGTCTGCAAGGTGACCGGAGGGACGGTGACCCTGACAGCCACGGTGTGCAACCGGGGGAAGAAGGCAGTAGGGGCAGCACTCCCTGCGACGTTCTACCAAGGTGACCCGGCGGACAAGAAGGTGCTCTGCACCTCGTACACCCCGGGACCAGTACCTTCGGGGGGCTGCTTGGAGGTGTCCTGCGACGTACCTTCGGGGGTCGAGGGGGAGATCACCATGGTGGTCAACGAGGACGGCGTGGGGAACAAGACCACGGTCGAGTGCGAGGATCGGAACAACAAGGACAAGGTTCAGGTTCTTGGGGACTGCAAACCCTAGAGAAGCCCCAACGCTTCCGCGAAGGAAACTACTGGAGCTCCCGTTGGGGTACCGGTGGCCCATCCGCCGCCAGCGACGGCGGAGCCAGCGATGTCAACATGAACAAATGGGAGCCCACCTCGCTTCTCATAAGCGCGAAGGCCGGAAACGACATCAAGGAAGGCACCAGGGAACTGATGGCCGCGAGGGGTACGAGAGGAGGGGAGAGAGTTGCAGGAGATCACATCTTCTGCCGGAGATTTGCCCGCGATGAAGGCGTAATCTTCGGGGCGGAGGCGGGAGACTTCGAGGGGGTCGCCAAGGGCATCGGCGGCGCGGCGTAGATGGTCGACGATGCCGCTGGCGAGAGCGCGGCCGTTCGGGACGAGAGCCGTGCAGGGCCCGTAAGTGATAGCTGCGTGACCGGTGAGGGTGGCTACAGAGAAGAGGGTAGGGGAGGGGGCATGCTCTGCCTCCTCTCGGAGCGCTGCCAGGAGATCGGCCAGCACCAGGCGACCCTCTGCATCGGTATTCCCGATGCGGACTCGGACCCCACTGCGAGCTCGGATGATTTCGTCGGTGACGAACCCGTTGGAGCCGATGCTGTTACGGACAACACCGAGGAGCGCCACCACCCGGACCCCTCTTGGTTTCCGTTGGGCACAGACCTCGAGCAGTCCAGCGACGGCAGCAGCCCCCCCCTTGTCCCGGCTCATCCCGGCCATGCATCCGTCAACTTTGAGATCGGCCCCCCCGGTGTCATAGGTGAGGCCCTTGCCAGCAAAGAATAGGGTGCGCTCCGTGGGGCCCTCCGGGGTGTACTCCAAGCGGATGACCCGGGGATGGTGCCGCTCTACGGGGAGACTTGCCCGGGAAACCGCTGCCAGCAGGGGGTACTTCCGGCCAATCTCTCCCTGATCGCGCTCGACGGTGACCTGGACAGGGCCGTTGGTAAAACGCCCCTCACAGTAGCGAGCGAATGGCTCCGGGGCCATGATCTCCGGCTCAGTACCGCAGAGATCACGGGCGACGATACGACCGAGTTCGACGGCTTGGAGGCGGTCCAGATCGATGTGCTCGGCGACAACTCCAAGGCCCGCCAGGCGCAGCGGTCGGCTGCCAAGCAAGCGTAGCTCGAAGGGCTCCCAGAGGGCAGCCAGGGCTCCCAGGACCGCCACGTCGGTGGCCCGTGTGAAGCGAGGATCCGGGGGTGGGGCCAAGAGCAGGAGTGGATTGCGGGCGCCAGCCTGGATGGCCCGATGGACGGCGGCCATGGCGGCGGCGGCGACAAGCCTTGGATCCTGTTCCCAGGGGGTCCAATCATCAAGCAGGGAGAGGATCAAGCGTTCCCCCGGAAGTCCCAGGGCATGAGCGCAGATGGTCGTGGCTCGCTGCCCGGCCAGGGCCGCATCGATCCCTTCCAGGCGAGCTACTACCTGCTTCAGGGGTTCGAAGGACGTTCGCTGAGAGAGGGGAGCCGACCCGAGGAACAGAAGTGCATCGTGGTTTCCTCCAGTGAGCGCCCGGTCGAGAGAGGGGTACGCCACGAGGGGGGGGAGGGCCACCGAGGGTGGAAACATCATGGGGGCGGGAGCGTAGATCAACTCTGTGCTATGCGCTGGACATGTTGCTTCGCCCCGCCATGGTGGCCTTCTTCGTTCTGCTGAGCGCTCCAGGGTGCAAGCGTTCTTCCCCTGCACCCACTGCGGCCGTGCTCCTCTCCGCCTCCGTGGATCTCACCCCCGCACCGCCCCCTTCCCGTTGCACGCCCCCAAGGGAGGGGTCGGTGGTTGCTCTGGGGGAGGAGCCTCACGAGGGCGAGCAGGACAGTCTGCCCTTCGCTGTGGAGGTAGGACAAGGGGTGAGTTTCGAGGAAGGTTTTGCTGTAGGGGCCCTCATCCCAGACCAACGGGGGGCCAAGGCGTCAGTGGTGATCCTGGGGCCGGAGGGGGGCTCATCAAGGATGATCCCGCTGCTGACCGCGCACGGAGATACACCGCCTCCACGGCTGGCCTCTTCCGGCCACATCTTGCTGGTGGGAGTACTCGAGTCGGGGGCTTCTTCTCGGCGCCTCAAGCTGGGCCGCATGGAGGCGGGAGCGGTGGTCTGGGGACCTGAGCTGGAGCAGGCCCGTGATGAGTCCCTCGCCTTCGATCTGGCTGTGCATGGCACTTATGGGGTTGCTGTCTGGGATGACGAAACCCGAGCGGCGGATCGGGGCACCATCAAGCTCTTCGCCTTCGAGCTCGGGGGGTTCAAGAAGCTGTTGGAGCCCCGGGTGATCTCTCCGAAGGAGAGCGACGCGGAGATGCCCAGGCTTGCACCGCGACCTGGTGGCTTCTGGCTCACCTGGATTGCACGCCGTCCGGAGAAGACCGACGAGAGTGACCGGGAGGTGGGTGAGGCTCCAGAGTTCCGCTGGCTGGAGGCACTCCCCCTGGATGAGCGAGGGCAACCCACCGGCGCGCCACGGCGAATCACCCCGGAGAAGGGCCACGTGCTGATCCACGATCTCCGGGCGCTCCCCGGGGGAAATGCCCTGGTCGTCTACCGGGATGACGACACGCCCAGTGGTTCGTCCGGCGGCGTGCTACTCCGGGTTACCCTCCGGCCCGATGGGGCAAGCGAGCCCGCGGTGATCGCCGACCGGCATCTAGGTGTGGGGGCCCCTGCGGTACTGGATGGCTGGCTTGCGGTAGCGGATGCTTCCGCTGAAACCCGCTTGGCTCGGATTGGCAGCGACGGTGCGCTCCTTGACCCTCTGGAAAGCGAGCCGATTCTGGGTCGGGGCGAGCCGTTGGTGGCTCGGGGAGACTCACTGCTGGTGCTCCAGCCTCGTGGTCAGGGGGTTCGGCTCTTTGTGACAAAATGTCATTGACTGTGCGCTCCCTTTGCCTTCGTTGGGCTGCCCTCCTCTTCCCCTCCTGTGGCCTCGCTGGCCCTGTGGACCTGGAACCTCGCGTCGATCCAGGTAAGGGAGCCTTCGGAGAACCTCAAGCCCTGGAGGTCTGCCTGGGAACCGCTCGCCTTGATCCTCATCCAGGAGCCTTGGGCCCCCGGGGTCTCTGCGTCTCCGATGGTGCTCCCGAGCGTCCTTGCGACGGGGAGGACGGCTGTTCTCCCGGGGAGCGCTGCCTCTGCGGCCGTTGCACCCTCGACACCTGCCGCCCGAATGCCCCTTGCGACGAGGGACGTCTATGCCGTGATGGCCTCTGCACCACGCCCTGCCAGCACAATCACGAGTGCCCGCAGGGGCAGGTGTGCAGTGGAGGAGGTTGCGCCATCCCCTGTCAGCAGAGCGGAGGCTGCGGTCGTGGCGGGCGCTGCGATCTCCTCTCCGGGACTTGCCGTGCGGATTCCTGCGAGAATGACGCCGCTTGCGGAGCAGGTCGGTACTGCGATCTCACCGAGCTTCCTGCCGGAATCCGAGAGCCGGCCTGGCTCTCCGCGGACCAAGTGGTCCTGGAAACACGTGAACGCGAGAAGGAAGGGGTACGCTCGCGCATCCGCCGCGCCACCCTCAACGCCCCAAGACGCCTGCTCCTCGAAGCTACCCCGCTGCTGGAAGATGCTGGGGCACCTGCTCCTCTCCGCTCCGGAGGGGCCCCGAAGTACCTCTTTACAGAAACCGCCGACGGACGCATTGAGCGTAGACTTTTCTCTGAGAATGTCCTGGGTTCTGGGGAGGTGGTGCTGACCCCGCAAGAGCCCTGGGAGCAAGGACGGGTCGGTAGCCCTTCCGCCGTGGAATTTCGCGGTGAAACCCTGCTCTTCTACGAGGCCGGTGACGGAACTGCAGTGGGGGTAGTGCAGGTAAGCTCCGGCGAGCGACGTCGGCTGCTGACGCCGACTTCCCTGGTAAGCCCTGGACGCTGGGAGAAGATCGAATGGGTCGGTGCCCCGGACGCGGTGACCACCAGCGGAGGACTCTTGCTTGTGTACTTTACCGCCAGGGGGGTCGAAGGTGCATCTGCTTGGCAAGGCACTCAGGAGTTTCCGCCGGATAGCAACGAGAGCCTAGGGTTGATGGCCAGCGAGGATGGGATTCACTTCGATATCGCTCCGGGGCCCTTGGTGGCTCGTAGAAGCAACCTGCGAACCTACCTAGGTGAGCGAGAAAGCGCCGCCTGGATCACCGAGCAGGGGGCTACGTTGATCTTCGTGGCTGCGGATGCGACCGGGGCGGCGGCCGGGTTGGGGCTGCTCCGCTCCCCGTGAGAAGGCTTGAGCTCCGACCGATGCGCACTAAGCTCTCTCACAATGAGTCATCTGGACGAGGAGCTGGCCCGGGTAGCGGTTGAGAACGACGCTCCCCCAACGGCAGAGTCTGCAAACCAGGCAGCTACCCCGGTCCCACAGCGGAACGTGGGCCTCTTGGTGGCGTTGCTGATCGTAGGCGGCGCCCTGGTGGCGTTGGTGCTCAGCTTCAAGGAGGCAGCAGTGTACGCCAAGACCGTCGACCAGCTCGTTGCCGAGAAAACCCGGCTCACGGGGCGGCCGGTCCGTGTCGAAGGCGACCTCGTCAAGGGCTCTTTGGTGCACCAAGCATCTCCCTGCGAGTATCGTTTTCGTATGGCCCATCAAGGGGCAGAGATTCCGGTGCGTTACGGCCAGTGCGTAGTGCCCGACACCTTCCAAGATCGCCCGGACATGGACGTCAAAGTGACTGTGGAGGGGAAGTTGCAGGAAGATGGTCACTTCGAGGCGACCCTGGTAATGGCCAAGTGCCCCTCCAAGTACGACATGAAGGAGAGAGCCAGGAAGGGCGAGAAGGCGCCTCACGCGATGTGAGCGCAGGGGCCAGAAGGGAGGGTCGATTCAGGCCACCCCCGCTGCCAGCAGCCTCTCGGCAAGAATCAGTGCATCTACGGGCCAGTAGGTCTGGGGTCTGGGCTGGCGCACGCCCTCCTGTCCCTGCAGTGGGCGGCACCCCAGAATCGCCCGCTGCCATCGAAGCGGTACTGCGTTCCGCCCGTGTACCGCCCCCAGCAGCGCCCCTGCGACGGCTCCGTTGGTGTCCGTGTCGCCGCCATGGCCCACCGTCGTTACTAGACCTTCCTCCAGCGAAGGAGCGTGGAGGAGCTGGTGGAAGGCATTGCGCAGCGCGATCAACACCCAGCCCATGTTTCGTTGGAAATCCGCCGGCGGTCCTTGCTCTGCATCCTCCAGAGCCGCCAGCACGGATAGCTCGACCCGTGCTTCCTGGGCAAACGCAAGGGCTCGCTCGTACACCGAACGGGGGCCCTCTCCGCTGCGGATCGCATGGGCGACGGCCACCGTGAAGACCTGGCAGGCCCCCTGGCAGACCGGGTTCGGATGGGTGATGGCACTGTCGCTTGCTGCAATCGCAGCCAGCTCCTTGTCTGGAAGGGTGTGCCCCCAGATCGCTAGCGGAGCGATCCTCATCAATGAGCCGTTCGCCTGACTCTTGTGGATCTTCCTTCCTTGCAGGCCCGCGCTGGTAGTCCCCCCAATGTCGAAGGGACCCGACTCCTTCCACCGGCGGTACGCCTCCTCCACTGCGTTGGCGTCGTAACGGCCATCTCTTACCAGGCACCGTGCTAGGGTCAGGGCCATCTCCGAGTCATCGGTGGGCTGCCCTGCCAGCGTATTCCAAGTACCCCCGTCCTCCAGATCCCGAACGCCTCCCGGGTACCGTATTGCAATCTTCTCTGTGGGTTGGAATTCCACCTGGCCTCCCAGAGCATCTCCCGCAAGTTGCCCGAGGAGGCAACCTTGGGCTCTCTGCAACGACCCTGCCCCCTTTGCTACAGCCCCTCGCTCTGGCTTCACCAGGGAGAGCCCTGCCACGGTAGGGATAGGTACCTCCTTCCAGCGCATCCGCCCACGCCGTGCCAATGTCTCTGCTATCTTCACGGAACCTCCATAGACATCCCCTCGAAATGCATGATGGTAGCACACAGGGTTCCCCGCTGCGTCCAGCAACTCTCCCCCTACTGCGCGCACGAGGGCATGTCCTGCTGCAAGATCCCAGTCCGTTGGCCCTCCAGTGGATAGGGTTGCATCTCCTTCCCCAACTGCTACCAGTGCCAGTCGGTAGGCCATACTCGGCATGCAGCGGAAACGAGCTGGTCCGACAAACTCGGCGCTCCTTGCCTGGAAGTGCTCGTGGCCTTCGCTGAGCATCACCAGGGTGTTCGGGCTTAGATCCTGCGGGAGAGGAGGGCGGTGGATCACGATGCCGTTGCGGGTCAGCGGTCCACTCTCGTACCAGGCGATCAGGTCACCCTCGTCGTCAGGAGCTGCGAAGGCGAAGACAACCCCGAGCACTGGAATTCCCTTGTGGATCAGGCCGATCGAGACGGAACTGCCACGGTAGCCCTTGAGGTAAGCGCTGGTGCCGTCGTTAGGATCTACCAACCAGAAGGTACCTTGGCGATCCAAGCGCTCCTCACCGGTTTCCTCACCGCGATAGCCAAAGGCGGGGAAGCGCCCAATGAGGACCGCACGGATCAGACGCTCTGCCTCCTCGTCGGCCTCCGCATGACGACCGTGACCTCGGGGACCGCCGGAGCTGTGGAATTCTGAGAGCAGCAGAGCACCGGCCTGGCGAGTCGCGTGAATCGCAGCTTCAAGGGCAGCGGAGAGAACCGTCGTTTCGAGGGAAGTCATCGCTTGGAGGATACATCCCGCTCATCGTCGAGGTGACCCGGGAGGCATCCCGAGCACCAGCGCCGTATGGTGCCCTGCGAAGGCCGAATTCACCGTTAGCACCGGGCCAGTCTTCAGTGGCATGGGGACTGCATCTAGAACAAGCGGACCTAGCGCGGCATCGACCTTGGTCGACGAGGAAGGTGGGCGCCAACCTGCATGCATCGCCTCGCATAGCAGCACCACTTCCAGCAGTCCTGAGGCTCCCAGCGTGTGTCCGACTACCGGTTTTAGCGCATGCACCGGTGGGATGCACTCGCCGAAGACCTGGTGGAAGGCCCTCGCCTCCATCGCGTCGTTGGCGATTGTTCCGGTTCCGTGAGCACTGATCCACGTGATCTGCTCCGCCTCGTGCCCGGAACGTGCCAGCGCCTTCCGGATCGCCTCCGCAAGGCCTCGCCCGGAGGGATCAGGTGCGGTGATGTGGTGCCCATCACCGGCGCAGGCTCCTCCTAGCAGAACTGCCAGCCCCGGACCCTCCCGTCTCAACCGGATGCAAGCAGCCCCCTCCCCTAGCCAGAGCCCGGAGCGCTCCGGGCCGAAGGGGGTCGGTGGTTGATCGTCTGGAGAGAGTACTCGAAGCGTGTCGAATCCCCCATGAACGAAGGAGCTGAGCACGTCGACCCCCACCACCAATGCCTCCTCGACTTGCTCCAGGGTGAGCCGGTCTGCTGCCAGTAGCAGCGCCTGTGTAGAAGACGTGCAAGCGGTGCTCACCGTAAGGACTGGTCCCTGCAACCCAAGTTGCTCGGCCACTTGCCACGCTACATCTCCATGCCCGACCCCTGCCGGAGCAGGCTGCACTTCGCCTCTCACCAGCCCTTGGTGCCACGGCTCCCAGCTTGCTGTACACCCTAGGCTTGTCCCCACCACCAGAAGCGCCTCTTTGGGAGGCGGCTCTCCACCAAGCACCTGTTCGATCACCGAAAGGGCGAGCGCCGTTGCAGAAGCGGTTCCCGGCCAACGAGCGCAGATCGAGGTGAAGAGATCCTCGGGCAGTAGGGCTGCAGTCTTGGTATGGAACTTCCCTGTATCGTAGCGGCGCACCGGGCGACCGAGGGGAGCGGCAGCGAGAGCCGCGGTAAAGAGAGCGCCGGGGCCGGCACCAGCGGCAGACAGCACGCCGGTGGCATGGATGTAGGCCGGAGGATCACGCCAACCCACGGATCACATCGCTCCTGGGGCGGGGGCGCGGAGGAATGGGTTCAAGGTAGATCCCGTGGCGCGCAAGGACCTGACGGAGTGGGTCGAAGCAACTCTCAAAGGCAGCCTTGACGCTGGAGTATCCATGCATGGCCGCGCGGCGCTTGGACCAGAAGTTGAGAGGATTCATCTGGAAAAAATCCAGGTCGGCGCTGTGGGGCTCAATGTAGACCACATCGCTTTGAATACTTGGGTCGAGGGCCACCTTGTCCTTCCCAATATCGAGGCGGGAGCCAAGCAAGATACGAAAGAGCTGGCTACTAAGAGCGTACAGACCATGTTCATGGAGGGAGCGATCGGGCACGTTGTAGCGAATAGGGGTGAACGGATTGTAAACGATCACCAGGTCAGCCCCCCGCTTGAGAGCAAGGCCCACGTTGGTGGTGCGTACAACGCCTCCATCCGCTAGGTCGAGCCAGCGACGCTCGCCAGGCTCGCCAGCCCGGGGGTTCCGAACTCGTACCGTACGGTACCAGAAGGGCAACCCACAGGAGGCTGCCACCGCATCCGGGATGGGTACCCCCTCGTAGTGTTCCTCGGGGCCGAAGACCACCTGCGTGCCGGTATTCAGTTCCACCGCAGTGATGTAGAGCGACTTCCCCCGTAGGCGGCGAAGCTCGGGAAAATCCTGAGGGAGTCCGCTGGATTCCGACTGACGTCGAAGGTAGCGGCGGATCCCCTCCGCATCGAAGAAACCCGTAGGGGCCAGGCGCGTGACCACTTGGGCGAGCTTAAGGATCGTCTGCCGGGCCGTGAAGGGCTTTCCCGTGACTGGGTCTTCTCGTCCCGAAATGTACGTAGCCAAAATCTCGGCCACTTTGGATGCGAAGAGAGCTACTCGCTCCGGGGGCTCTCGCAGGTTGGGACGCATGAAATCGAGCAGTTGCATGGGAGAGAACCTTGAGGATTCTCCCACAGTGGTGCGGTAGATCTCCTCGGCGGAAATCCCCCCCGCTAGTGCACTTGCCAGGATCGACCCCGCCGACAGCCCTACGAACATATCAAAGTCTGTCAAGCGTAGAGGGCCCCGGTCACCCATCCTCCCCCGGGAGAGCAGCTCGTCCAATGCTTTGAGCCCCCCGGCTTTGAAGGCCCCTCCCGTGATGGCACCCCCGGCGAGGACCAAGGCAATCTTGCTAGGGCGTCCCTGGCGCCGTTCGGGGTTATGTTTGGAGATGATGGTGATGCCGTTTTGGCGGAAAATAGTTGCAGGCTCCACGTGGCCTTCGATTGTAGTGTCGGCAATGCCCTTCGGAAAGCGAGGCAGGTGTTAGGGGTCAGGGGTCAACCCACCGACAGGCCCGCAGAGAGATGAGGATTGGCGCGGAGCGCGCGAAGGGCGCGGCTCGCTGCTTCCAGGGTGATGTCACGAGCCTCGACAATGAGAGTGGCCACGTGCTCGACTTCAGGGCCTTCGGCTCCGGCGGCCAGAGCTACGGATCGGGCATGAAGCGCCATGTGGCCCCGCTGGATGCCGTCGGTGGCCAGCGCTCGGATGGCCGCCAGGTTGGAGGCAAGCCCTACGGAGGCGGCTACCATCGCTAGCTCTTGGGCCGAGGTGATCTGGAGCATCTGGAGGGAAAGACGAGCTGCCGGATGAACCCGGAGCGTACCGCCAACGGTCCCAAGGGCCATAGGGAGCTCCAAACGCCCTTCGAGGGCTGGCCTCCCCTCGTACTCGGCACGGCGCCACACCGCCAGAGGACCGTAGGTACCTCCGCGAGCCGCATATGCATGGGCCCCTGCTTCCACGGCACGCCAGTCGTTGCCTGTCGCAATGACCACGGCATCGATGCCGTTCATGATGCCCTTGTTGTGCGTGGCAGCTCGGTAAGGGTCGACCTCGGCAAAGCGGGAGGCATTGAGGATCCCTGCGATGACTTCTTCACCAGGGAGATCATCGGTGGCTAGCGCCTCTGCGGGGACACAGCAGCGTACCCGGATCATCCGGTGATCGCAGAGGTTCGATAGAATACGAAGGCCCAGCTTGCCACCACCCAGCTCCGCCACCCGGTCCCCTAGTGCTTCAGCAATGGTATTGACCAGGTTGGCCCCCATGGCATCTCGGCAGTCAACCAGCACATGGACCACCAACATATCGTCGCCTAGCGTTCGGATCTCCAACCCTGTGGGGCCTCCCCCTCGCTCTACTAGCCCTGGCACCGCGTACCGCGCCATAGCCAGCAGTTCCTCCTGGTGGGCCAGGAGGGCTGCCCTTCCTGCCTCCCGATCCGCCACCTCGTAGAGCTGAATCTGACTGATCATGATCGGAGCGTCCGTCTCCGCCGTGAATCCTCCGCCGCTGCGTACTATCTTGGCCGCGCTAGAGGCGGCTGCCACTACGCTTGGCTCCTCCACTACCATCGGGGCTACGTAGTCGTGACCGTTGATCCGCAGATTCAGCACCACACCGTAGGGGAGCGCGTAGGTTCCTAGTACGTTCTCGACGAACTTGTCCGCTACCTCGCTCAAAAGACCACCCCCCGCCAGGCAACTCGCCATCTCCTCCACCGGAACACCGGTGGCCTCAGCAATTGCTGCCCGCCTTTCTGGGATAGAGATTTTGTAAAATGCTGGGAGTCGGGAGGTTCGTGCAGCCATGCTCTGTTTAATGCCTTGGATTCTATCCCCGTTGTGGGGAGCCGGTGAGGAGAATGCGCGGAGACCTCGCTGCCTCCTTCATCTCCTCCCATAGCTTAGGTATTAGCGAAACCTCCCCGTAACACCCGGCATCGTAGAAGTACAACCGACGTTACCTGTAGGAGTTACGCACCCAGGGCCAAGTGCCTGGGAACACTGGGGTTTGCAAGGAAGGTCCGGATGGCCTCACGCACGATTGACTTCTTTGTCTCATACCAGCTTACTTCCTCCTTCAACCTTCGA
>JANWXX010000101.1 GCA_025057345.1 Polyangiaceae bacterium
CGCGAGCGACGGCGGCGCAACCTTCCGGGTTGCCGGTGAAGGAGTTGAGGGAGACGAGCCTGGCGAGGGCTTCCTCGGCGAAAGCACGCTGCTCGCGAAGCCAGAGGAGAGCGGAAGCGAGGGCAGTCATGTCCCCGGAGCACCACGCTCCATGGTGGAACGACCAGGGATCGCGCTACGGCGATCGATCACCTCAATGCGGTGGGGGGAACCCAGAAAACGGATGAAGGTTTCACTAACGACGCCGGTGTCGTCCGGAGCCACGATACGACAGGAAACGCCGTCGTCACTTTCCACTCGGTAAGGGCCCACGTGATGGAGTCCGGGGCCAGTGGTGATGGCATTCTGGCCGTCAAAGCTCAGGCGCAGGGAGCCATGGAGCCGCTCCAGGGAAGCAGCATCCTGGGGGCTGAGGGGCTGGTCCGGTTGAAACCCAGTCAAGCGCCAGGATCCACCGATGAGGCGTTGGCCGCAGGAGAGCCCGTCGGGGCTCTGGTTGCGGGGTGGAGCGGAGAGACAGCCAGCCAGCCAGACGACAAAGGCCAGCAGGACAAGGGGGCATGGGGACAAGGAAACCACGGTCCTCACTCTAGCGCGATGGGGGCTCTTCGGCAGTGTCCTGTGCGTCAGGGCTTGAGGAGCCTGGTCAAACCGCGTTACAGTCCCTACTCACTGGGGTCCAGGTAGACCAGCTGTGGCCCTTCCTTGATCCCCCGGGGTACATCGGGTTCTACACCCAAAAGGGGGGTTTTTGACTGAGATACTGCTCTAAGCCAATGTCTAGCTTTTGCTGTGGGCGGTTTGCTGATAGCTGAACCGCTACGGCCATGCACTGTCCGGCAAGCAGCACCGAACCGGGCACCTGCTGACGACCGACGAAGTGCCCTGTTTCTCCCGCTGGGGTGATTAATGAGCGCGCAAACAATTCGGACTGCACTTGGCGAACTTCAGGACGATCCGGACCTTGAGAGCGCCTGGAACGACCTCCAGGATGCGGTAACGGCGCCGGACCCTGGGTTGCCCCTCGACGAACTGAGCTCGCTGCTAGAGGCGGCGCGCCAGGGGCATGAGGCAAGGCGGGAATGGGAGGCGGTAGCCCGACTCCTGGAGCTGGAGGCAGCCCTCGCCGCGGGTAAGCCCAACGAGATCGGCTTCCAGTTCGAGCTGGCGAGGGTTCTCGACGAGGAGCTCTTCGACTCCCTGCGTGCCCTCCCGGCACATCGCCGAATCGCCCAGCTCCGACCCGAAGACGAAAGCTTCACCGAAGTCATCGAGCGTATCGAAGCTCAGCGCAGTAGATGGCAGGAAGTGGTCGAGCGCTACATGAGCGAGTTGGCCGAAACGGAGGAGCCTGCCTTCCGTAGTTCCCTCCTGATGAGTGCCGCAGAGACAGCCTGGCGCTTCGGACGCTTGGAACCCGGGGTGGCCGACAACGTGGTACGTCAGCTGGAAGAAGCAATCGCCATCGATCGCACCAACTTCCAGGCCGCCAAGCTCCTTGAAGTGGTCTACCGCCGGGAAGGCCGCTGGGCCGAGCTGGCAAAGATCTTGGAGCTCATCGCCACCGAAGCTGGCAAAGAGATGCGCCTGGCAGCTTACCTGCGCCTGGGTCGCCTCGCGTCCAAGCGTCTCACTGACCCTCAGCGTGCGGTCGCAGCCTACGAGCAGGCTCTCGACCTAGCCCCTGGCAACCAGGAGGCCATGGAATTCCTCGCTCGACACTTCTCCGATCGAGAAGAGTGGGATTCCCTCATCGCCCTTTACGAAGATCAACTCCGCTCTGGGGCAGTCCGCCCCGGCGAGGAGCTCAATATATACCTCCAAATCGGTATGGTGCATTGGCGCATGCGGGGCAAGCCCGATGCCGCCGAGCCTTGGTTTGAAAAGGTCCGCAAGCTAGCTCCCGCTCACGGGGTGGTGGTCAGCTTCTTCCGGGAGTGGTGTGAGCAGAAACACCTTCGCACCCGCCTCGTGGCAGTCCTTACGGATGCTCAGCGTGCCATGAGCGATGGCCCGGAGCGCGCTGCCATCGCCGCTGAGTTGGCTCGGTTGGCCGAGGAGGACGCCAACGCCGGTAAGGCCATCGAACAGTACAAAGCTAGCCTCCGCGCTGACCCCGGAAACGTCGAGGCTCGCGAGGCCCTCAAGCGCCTCTATACCCAGACCGAGGCTTGGGTACCTCTCATCGACCTGCTCAAGCACGAGCTGGACCGCACCACTGCGGAAGACAAAGAGACTCGCATTCGCCTGCTGCTGGAGATCACTCGGCTCCATCGGGCTCACGTCAAGAGCGACACGGCGCTACTCCCCATGCTCACCCAGCTCATGCAGCTCGATGAGCAAAATGAGGAGGCTGCCAGGGAGCTAGTGCGCATCTACGAGGCCCTCTCTCGGTGGCGCGATCTGCTCCTGTACCAGCAGAAGCTAGCTGATATCATCTCTGATCCCCGGGAAAAGGCCGCCCTCTACCGTGCTGTCGCACGCCGGTGGCTCGATCAATTCTCTAACGTCGGCAACGGCATCGAGGCTTACGAGGCACTTCTCCGGGTCGAACCTCAGGACGAGGAAGCGCGAATCAAACTCCGCGAACTCTACAGCAAGCGCCGCGCTTGGGCCCAGCTCTATGCGCTCAGCGAGCGAGAAATTGGCTTCGTCCAAGGGAAGGAAAGAATCGAGCTGCTCTTGGAGATGGCTAAGCTTGCTGCCGAGCGTCTCGACCGGGGCGCCGATGCAATCCGTCTCTATCGAGAAGCTCTCTCCCTCGACCCCGAAACCCCAGGCATCCTGGATGCCCTAGAAAAACAAGCAGAGCGAGAGAAAGACTTCGCTACCGTCGCTGAGGTCTTGGAGCGTCGTGCAGAGGCCGCTACGGACGAGCCTACGCGACTCAATGTCCTCCAAAAGCTAGGCTCCGTCTATGCAGACCGCCTCAATGATCCGCTAGGGGCTGCCCGCGCCTGGCGTCGTGTCCTGGCCCTCAAGCCCGACCACCCCCGCGCCTTGCGGGTACTCCGCGAAGCGTACCTTGCTGCCGGCGACCTCGACAGTCTGGAAGAACTCTATGCCGCTCAGAACGACTGGGACGGCCTCGCTGATGTACTCTCCACCGCCGCGGATAAGACTACCAATCCGGAGCAGAAAGTTCGTTTCTCCCTCCACAGTGCTCGCGTCTATGAGGAGCATCTTCGACAGCCCGACCGTGCCTTCCGTGCCTACGAGCGAGTCCTGTCGGTCATCCCGGATGATGAGCGCTCGGCTCGAGCCTTGGTGCCTATCTACGAGCGGGAGGAGCGATGGGGCCGTCTCCCCGCCCTCTATGAGATCCTCCTCAAGCACGCTTCCTCCACCGAGGAGAAAGTTGCCCACTATCGGCGACTCGCCGAGATCTCCGGCTACAAAATCAATGAGAAACAGGCTGCTGTAGGCTATGCGCGCAAGGCGTATGAGCTCGCTCCTTCCGCCGACGGAGCCCTAACATTCCTCGAAGAAATCGTCGCCCTCGCAGGGGCCTGGGGCGAGTTCACCGAGGCCATCCAGTGGCGCCTCGCCTACGAGGCAGAGCCTCTTTCGGTTGAAGAACGCCGTACTCTCCAAGCTCGGCTCGCTTCAGTCTATGCAAGTCACCTTGACAAGGTCGACGAGGCCGTCAGCATCTATCGGGCCCTCGTCGAGGAAGATCCTTCGGATCACGAAACCATCTCCACCCTCGATCAGATCCTCCGCAGCGCCGGCCGCAAGGAAGATCTACGGTGGCTCTTTGAGCTGCGAGCTTCCACAGCAGAACGTGCCCAGCGTGCTCAGCTCTTCAACGAGTGGGCTGTCCTCGAAGAGGAGGTGTTCAGTGAACCTCCTCGTGCCATCGAACTCTATCGCCGTGTCCTGACCATTGAGCCAGAGGATACTACCGCCCTCGCCTCCTTGGCCCGGCTCCTCCTCGCCTCCGGTGATGCTCTTGGTGCTGCCGAGATCCTTGCACGCCGCCGTGACCTGGCCAGAGGAGCCGAACGTGCGGAGCATGAGCTCGACCTGGCTGAACTTCATGCCGGTCCGCTCCAGCAAAATGGCGAGGCCCTCGCTGCGGCAATTCGTGCCGTGGAAATTGCTCCTAACAATCCTCGTGCCATTCGTATGCTTGAGCGGCTTGTGGATGTCCCCGAAACCCGCGCTCAGGCTGCACGGGTGCTCCAAGGCGAATACGAGCGCGCTGGCGATGCTCCCAAAGAGTCCGTCGCCCTCCAAGTCATGCTCGAAACCGCCACCGAGCCCGGAGAACGCCTCGACCTCTATCGACGCCTCGCTGACGTCTACGAAAAGAAGCTCGCCGATGCAATGACAGCGTTGGCCGTGTTGATCCGGGCTCTGGGCGAGTTCCCTGCCGAAATCTCCCTGTGGGATCGTGCCGGAGAGCAGGCAGGAGCATCCTCGCAATATGCGGCTCTTGCCAATGCCCTCGCCAAAGCTCTCGCCAAGGAAGAAACCTCCCCAGTCGAGATCGAGCTCTGCGAGAGAGCCGCCGCCCTTCACGATGAGAAACTTGCAGACCCTCAAGGTGCTGTCCCCTACCTCAACCGTGTCCTCGCTCGGGACGCTACCAACGAGCCTGCCTTTCAGCGCCTCAAGCAGATCCTTACCAATGCCGAGCGCTGGTCTGATCTGGAAGCCCTCTACGAGCAGGCTAGCTCTGCCGCTTCTTCCTCCGAACGCCAGGTCGAACTTCTTGCCGAGATGGCTCTTGTCTGTGAAGAGATCACCTCCGATAGGCCCAAGGCCATCGCCTACTACGAGCGTATCCTCGGCCTCGACCCCTTCCACGAGCAATCGCTGCAAGCCCTCGACGCCCTCTACCAACAGGAGAACCGCCCTAGGGAACTTGGCAAGCTTCTGACCCGCCGCCTCGAGAGCGCCTCCGAGGAGGAAACCATCACCCTCAAGCTTCGTCTGGGTCGCCTCCACCTCGATGACCTCCAAGAACCGGAGGTTGCCCTCGGACACTTGGATGAGGTTCTCAGCCTTGCCCCTGATAACGTGGATGCCAGGGCGCTGCTCGAGCGCATCTTGGAGAATGCCTCACTCCGCGCTCGGGCTGCCAAAATCCTGGAGCGAGTTTATGAAACCATCGACGACCCCGCCAACCTCGTGCGTATCCTAGAGATCTGCCTGGAAAATGCTCAAGGGGATGAACCGCGTCGGAACCTTCTCCGGCGCATTGCCCAGCTTCGCGATCAGAGGCTGCGCGATGATGGTGGAACCTTCTCCGCTCTGACCCGTCTCGTCCCTCTCGACCCTACGGATGCCGATGCCCGTACTCGGCTCCTTGAAGTGGCCTCCACCCTCGGAGCCCAGGAACGTGCTGCGAACGTCCTGCTCCTCGCCGCCGAAGCAGCCTCTCCTCGGGAAACCAAGGCCGAAATCCTCATGGAGGTCGCCCGGGTCTACGTTCAGGCCCTCCAGGATCTCCAGCGCGCCGAGGAAATCTACCGGCGCGTCGTGGAGATCGACCCAGAAAGTCCTGACCTGGTCCTCCCTGCTGCCCGCTCTCTGGAAACCATCTACGAGACCTCCGGCAATTCGAAGGCCCTAGCGGATATCCTGCAGCTTGAAGTACGCCTGGAACCAGACAGCGAGATCCGTCGGGAATTGTGGGCCCGTTTGGGCGAACTCTCCGAAACAACGCTGGCGGATCCTGCTGGGGCTATCGCCGCCTGGAGCTCTCGCCTCCAGGAGGACCCTTCGGATGATCGTGCGCTGGCGGCCCTTGAACGTCTCTACGAGCGTACAGGCGCGTGGTCTCAACTGGTCGAAACCCTACGCTCCCGCGAACAGATCGCTACCGACCGGGATGAGCGGCGCAGGCTGATGATCAAGGCAGCCGAAACCCTCGCTGCTCGGTTGGACAACACCGCCGGGGCCATCGAGGCCTGGCAATCCGTGATCGGCGAGTTCGGCCCGGATCGCGCCACTCTTGCTGCCTTGGCAGCCCTCCATGAAAAGGCCGCTCAGTGGCCTCAATTGGCACAGATCCTTGAGGAAGATCTCGGTCTCGCAGAGGATACCTCCAGCAAGCTTGCTCTACTCGGACGCCTGGGAGATGTACGTCGTCAGTTCCTCGACGACCTTCCAGGAGCCCTGGACGCTTATCGGCAGGCACTCCTCCTCGATCCTGCACACCCTCCAAGCCGCTTGGCGCTGGAACTTCTCTTGGAGGTGACTGAAGCACGCCGCGAGGCTGCCAGCATCCTCCATCCCCTGTATGAGTCAGACGGTGACTTCGAACGGCTGCTCCGAGTTCTCGATATCGAGATCGAAACTGCCGAAACCCCCAGCGAGCGGCTGGAGAGCCTGGAAAGTGCCGTACGCACCGCAGTCGGTCCCCTGGGGGATCCCAACCGGGCTTTCACTTACGCCTGCCGTGGGGTTCGCGAGGCAGTAGCAGACCCCACTCTTGAATCTTGGTTCTCCCGCCTAGAAGCCCTCGCCTCCCGCACGGGCAAATATGCTGAGCTTGTAGAAGTGCTGGCCAGTGTCTCTGGCGAAGTCGCCGACGAGGAGATCCAGCGGCAGACCTGCCTGCGGATCGCTGAACTGGCCCGGGTGCAGCTCGACAACCGTCAGCTCGCCCGGGATTGGTACCAGAAAGTCCTCGATCTTCGCTCGGATGACCGCGCTGCCCTGACCGCCCTTGAGTCGCTTTACGAAGAGATGAAGGATGCGCCTGCGCTCCTCGATATCCTACGACGAAGGGTTGAGGTCGCAGACAAGGACAGCGAGCGCCGTGCGCTGCTCTACCGCCAGGCTAAGCTCACCAGCGAAGTACTGCCTGAGCGGGGAGAAACCATACGAGTCTACGAATCCATCCTGGATCTTGGCCTGGATGCTCCAGCGGTCCTCGCCCTAGAGGTTCTCTACGCAGAGGAGGGTCGCTTCAACGACTTGGTAGCTCTTTACGAACGGCAACTCAGCGAGAATGCCGGAGACAAAGCTGAGCTTCACGTCAAGCTCGCCTCGGTAGCCGAGCGTAACCTCCAAGATGTTCCTCGGGCCTTTGAGGAACTCGACGCCGCACTTCAAGTCGACCCCAATCATGCCGGGGCCATCGCTATGCTGGAGCGCCTGCTTGCTGAGGCGGAAGACCCTGCCGATCGGGCTCATGCGGGCGAGATGTTGGAGCATGTTTACAAAAGCCGCGCCGACTGGAAGGCCCTGCTCCGCGCCCTAGAGGCTCAGCTTGCCGCGAGCCAAGATACAGACAAGCGCCGTGACCTACTTCGCCAGCTAGCCACGCTCCACGAAGAACAGCAGGAAGATTACCTCGCGGCTCTTGAAACTACCGCCAAGCTCCTCCACGAGGATTTGACCGAAGAACACACCTGGGGCGAGCTGGAGCGCCTTGCCCGGGTCGCTGGCGCCGAAGCACGTCTCGCGGAAATCTTCGCCACCGAGCTAGATGCCGTCTCCGTCGACGAGCCTGCTACCGCTCGCCTTGCTCGGCGCACCGGCGAGATCTTTGCTCAGCTTGGGAATGTTGATCAGTCGCTCCGGTTCTACCGACGCGCCTTGGCCTTCGAGCCAGAGTCCCGGGAGCTCTTCCAGGCGGTCGATACCCTGCTTATCGACGCCAAGCGCCCCGCCGAGCGGGTCGAACTCTATCGAATGGCTCTCGACCATCGCTTTGATCCGAACGATCGCTTGGCCATCCTCCACATCATTGCAGATTTGGAAGAAAACTCCCTCCAAGAGCCGGACAAGGCTATCGAAACCTACCGCGCAGCCGTTGAGGTCGAAGAACGAGACGCTCGCGCCCTCGACGCCCTCACCCGGCTCTACCGATCCCGCCAGCGCTGGCAAGATCTCGCGGAACTCTACCTCCGTCGGGCCGAGAACGAAACCGACGGAGAGCAATCGGCTGCCTACCGCCTTGCATTGGCTCGCCTCTACCGCTCCGAACTCGCTGAGGTGTCTTCTGCTATCGATCAGCTTGAGATCATCGTCAACAATATGCCTTGGCACCAGGAGGCCATCGCCGAGCTGGAGGCCCTTACCAACGTGGAAGAGCACAAGGCTCGCGTCGTCGAGATCCTGTCACCGCTCTATGCTCGCGCCGATGACTGGCGCAACCTGATCCGCCTCGCGGAGCAGCGTCTCGATCTGGCAGAAGACCCCGGGGAAAAGATTTCTATCTACCGTGAGGCTGCTCAACTCTACGAGGAGCGTGCCAAAAATCTCGACAAGGCCTTCGAGATGATCTCCCTAGCTTTTCTCCTTGACCCCGAGGATGGAAGCCTCCGCGCGGACCTGGAGCGCCTTGCTCAACAGCTCGTTGCCTGGGATCGCCTCGCGGACACGTACGAACGCGCCATCGCCCAGTCCGAACGTCACATACAGAGGGAACTGCTCCTTGCTCTCGCCAAGGTTCACGACGAACGTCGGGACGACCCTCGTCAGGCTCTCCGCGCTTACAGTCGCCTCCATCAGCTTGATGAGGCTGACCTTGAGCCTCTTGAGGCCATGGACTCTCTCTCCATGATGCTTGCCGACTGGTCAACTCACGTCAGTGTCCTCGGCCGTAAGGCAGATCTGGTGGTGGGTGATGAAGAACGGGCTTCCATTTTCCGTCGTATCGGGGGGGTCAAGCGCGACATGGTCGAGGACCGTGAGGGGGCCATCGAGGCTTACGAGAAGGCTTTTGAGCTAGAGCCTGATAGCATCCCGACCGCGGACGCCCTCATCGCCCTGCACGAAGAAAAGTCCAACGCTCCTCGCCTTGTTGAGCTCTATCGTAAGCGCATTGACCTCGCCCTCGCAGGGGAGGACGATCGAAAGTACGACCTCCTCTGCCGTATGGCTCGCTGCTATGAGGAGGCTCTCGGGCAGCGTCGTGATGCCATCGAGGCCCTTCGTGAAGTCCTTGATCTGCGCCCTAACGATAAGGCGGCCCTCCAGTGGCTCGATCGCCTCTTTCGCCAGGAGGAGCTCTGGCCTGAACTCCTCGAAAATCTCCGTCTGCAGGCGGCCATTGCGGAAACTTCCCAGGAGCGCATCGACTTGCGGCGCGCCATGGGGGATCTCCACCGCCTCCGCCTGGATGATCCGCTGGAGGCTCTCGAATGCTACCGCATGGTTCTGGATGAGGCACCTGGAGACGACGCAGCCATCCAAGCTGTACGACAGATCGGGGAAGCTCATGAAGATATGCGTGCTCAGGCCGCTGATATCCTGGACCCTGTCCTTCGTAGCAACGGACGCTGGGCGGACCTCATCGCCGTCCTGGATCTCCGCTTGCGTGCCCTTTCGGACGAGGTTTCGCGAGCCCAAACGCTTCGGACCATGGCCATCGTTCAGGAGCTCAATCTTGGAGATCCCAAGGCTGCTGAGCAGAGCCTCCTCCGTGCCCTCTCGGATGCTCCTGAGGACGAGGAGATTCATGGGGAGATCGAGCGTCTGGCTGCTTCCAATGGCTGGGAGCGATACGCTGATGTGCTCGCTGAGCGAGCGGCTGCCACTACGGAACCTGTTGTCGTTCAAAATCTCTATACCCGTCTCGGTAAGGTCGCTGAAGAACACCTCAAGGATGACGCTCGTGCCATCGCTGCCTACCGCGCTGCTCTCAACCACGCCGGTGATGAACCGTCTTTGCTCATTGCCCTCGATCGCCTCCTGGCTCGAAGCAACGATGCCCGTGCTCTCGCCGAGATCCTGGAGCGTCGTGTGGGCGTTGAGAACGACCTGAATGGGCGCGCGGATCTCCTCCATCGCCTTGCCTTGCTCCAAATCCATGAATTCCAAGAGCCCAACGTCGGCCTCGGTACCCTCCGCGCCGCTCTGGAGGCCCGCCAGGATCACCCCGGCGCTCGCGAAGCGCTGGAGAGCCTCACTTCCAATGAGTCGCTCTTCGAGGAAGTTTCTGAACTTCTGGAGCAAGTCTATCGTGCTCTCAACGACAATAGGCGGCTCGCAGAGCTTCTGGACAAGCGCATTGCTCACCAACCAGAGCCCGCAGAGCGGGTTCGCCTTCGCCTTGAGCTTTCCCGCGTCATCGAGGAAAAGTTGGGAGATCCCAAGCAGGCCCAGACTACTCTTGAGTCTGCTCTCCAGGATGACCCCAGTGACCCGGATGTTCTTGCGGAACTTGAGCGCCTGATGCCCATCACCGAGGGTTGGTCCAGTGGCGCCGCTGCTTTCCAAAAGGCGATCTCCTCCACATCCTCCCTGGCTGCAGACACAGCTCGCGATCTCTTCGTCCGCCTTGCCGGCTGGTACCGAGATCGCCTCTCCGACAAAACATCCGCCGAGGCCGCTTTCGAACAGGCCCTCGCGAAAGATCCTGAATCTCTTGAAATCCTCAAATCTCTCGAAGAACTGCGCCGCCTTCCCGGTCGGGAGCGCGAGCTTATCGACACGCTCCGCAAGCGTGCTGCTCTCGAAACGGATATCGAGCAGAAGAAGATCCTGCTCCAAGAGGCCAAAAGTCTGGCAGATAAGCTCGGCGACGAAGCTCTTGCAGAAGCCGCCCTGCGCCAAATGCTTCAGGAAAACGATGCGGATCTCTGGGCCCTGGAGCATCTCACCGTCCTCCGTGAGAAAGCCGGTGACTGGAAAGAGGCCACTGCACTGCTCCTCAAGAGCGCAGACCTCGTACCCGATAGCCATGAAATCGTCCGGCTACGCCACCGTGCCGCTGAGATCCTTCGGGAGAAAATCGGCGATCGAAAGGGGGCCATCCAGCTTTATGAAGATCTCTTCGAGAATGATCCAGGCGATGTACGCGCTTCTTCCGCCCTCCGCATTCTGTATGGAGAATCTGGGAAGACCTCGGAGTTGGCGCGCCTCCTCGAACGTCTCATCGATGTGGCCACCTCTCCCTCAGAGAGAACTATGCTTCGTATTGAACAGGCTCGCCTCCTGTCGGGTAAGCTCAACAACCTTCGCGATGCCATCGACGTGCTGCGCGCTGTTCTGGAAGAAGAACCCGGTCAAACTACCGCGGTTGTCGAGCTATCCCAGCTCTATGAGAAGGCCGGAAAAGACGAGGATCTCGTCGATCTCCTGAACTCCCAGCTCAAGCTGGCCCAGGAGAACAATGACCAGCAAGCTGAGCTTACTTTCAAGGTGCGCCTGGGCGAGATGTACGAGAACCGCCTTCGCGATGTGGGCAAGGCCATTGAGACGTACAAGGCTGTCCTCGACAAAGATCCAAAACACAAGGGGGCCCTCTCGGCAACTGCACGTCTCTTCCTCGCCAAGAATGATCTTCCTGAGGCTATCAAGGCCCTTACTAGCCTCCTAGATCTGGAACACGGGGAAGAAGCCATCTCCATCGCACTCCAGCTTGCCGACGCCCATACCAAGCAGAAGAACGATGAAGGAGCTCGCTCCGCACTTGAGCGTGCGCTCTCGATCGACCCCAAGCGTACGGAGATCCGAACCAAACTTCGCTCCCTCTATGAACGCTCCAAGGATTGGCAAAAGCTTGCAGAACTCGTCGCTGGCGATGCGGATGACACCGACAAAATCGACCAAAAGATCGCACTCTATCGCCGTGCCGCGGAGATCCACCGGGAGAAGCGCAACGATCCAGGCGCTGCTGCCACTCTCCTAGAGAAGGCCAGTTCCCTGGTCCCTGACGACCGTGAGCTTCTCCTTGCTCTCTGCGAGGCTTACAGCCTCTCAGGTCGCGGGAAAGATGCCATCCAAGCCCTCGAACGTGTCAAAGAGAGCTACGGGGGAAAGCGTTCCAAAGATTTGGCCGTCGTACATCAGCGCCTTGCCCAAGCTTACCTAAGCGAGAACGACAAAGAAAAAGCCCTCTCCGAGCTTGATGCAGCTTTCAAGATCGACCCAGGCTCCATCACCACCCTCCGGGACCTCGGCGTCCTCACCCTGGAGATGGGGGATCTCGACCGCGCTCAGAAAACTTTCCGTGCGTTGCTTCTCCAAAAACTCGACGCTTCCTCCCCCATCACCAAGGCGGAGGTCTTCTTCTATCTAGGCGATATCTCTCACCGTCAGAATGACAAGCCGAAGGCCATTCAGATGCTGGAGCGTGCCATAGAAAATGATCCTGGTTTGGAGAAAGCAAAGATACTCCTTGCCAAAATCAAGGGGTGAACTTGGCTGGGAGCCCTCCATCCTCGAATCCTACTTACTTGGAAGGGAGCAGGGGGCAGAAGATCCGGGGAATCCTAGGCTGGATCCTGGGAGGAATTGCCTGGTGCTGGCTGGCCACGCTGCGCATCACCTTTCTGGAACGTGCATTGCCTTCGGATGCACGGCCCTGGGTGCTTGTTTTCTTCCACGGTCAGCAGTTCGCTCTGTTGCGATGGCCACGACGGCGCCCTACGGCCGTGCTGGTGAGTCTCTCTCAGGATGGGGATCTTCAAACAGGGGCCTTGCGGTCGCTTGGGTTCGTGGTGTGTCGTGGGTCATCCTCCCGAGGAGGCGCTCGAGGGCTCGCCTCGGTGATACGCCAGCTTCGCTCGGGCCTGGACGCTGCCTTTGCCGTCGACGGCCCCCGTGGGCCGTGGGGCAGGGTCAACCCAGGAGCACTTGCCGCTGCCCGGCATACGGGGGGGGTGTTGATTCCTCTCGGCTGTGCCTCCTCAAGTTCGTGGGTACTTCGCAACGCCTGGGATCGCTTTGAGCTTCCGAAACCTTTCGCCCGCGTCGTGGTGGTAGTGGGGCCCGCCCTCGACGTGACCGGTCTCGATCCAACATCGGCGGAACGAAGCGTGAGCGCTGCCATCCACTCCTGTAGGGAAGCCGCGCGTCGAGCCTTGGCGCCAGCAGGGGTCCAGCAGCCTATCCAACCCTCTCCTCCCTCATTGGTGAAAGGTGGAGAGCTGGAGGGATGAGATCCCTCGTCAATGGCGTTCCCGATGGATCCCTCTCTCCCTGGGATCGAGGCTTTCTCTACGGGGATGGCCTGTGTGAAACGCTGCGGACCTACCATGGCCGTCTCTTTGCTCTAGAGCCTCACTAGGAGCTACTAGCGGAGG
>JANWXX010000102.1 GCA_025057345.1 Polyangiaceae bacterium
GTTCAACGAGACAGAAGCGCTCTGACAGCCTTCCCATCCTCATGGGCCTGGGCTCTGCGGTCCATACAGGCCACATTCTCTCAAACCCATGCCGCTCGCCGCATCGATGAGGTCACAATCGGCACACGTCTGCGACGATCGTGGTCATCGTCGGTACAAGTCTGCCATAATCCTCGATGGGTCGTCAGCGTACAATCTCTCCCATCACCTTGGCTAGGCGAGCTACTTCTGTGGTGGGGACCGAGCAGAGCGCGACCCGGAGGGATCCGGCCATGGGAACCACGAAGATATCCCGCTCCCGGAGCGCTGCAGCCTGGGTTTGCGGGTCCGATGACATCACAGTGACGAAGAAGCCACCCTCGTAGCGAGGGTAGCGAAGACCCCGGGAGCGCGCTTCCTGATTCCAGGCTGCGACCCTAGTGTCAAGCAGCTTCGTAGCCTGGGCCCGTTCCGCGTCGACTTGTGGTCGGAGCTGTGGGTCGCTCAGCAGCCGACTCGCGGCTATCTGCCCTGCATGATTGCAATTGGACCAAGTGCCCCGGCTGGCATAGAGCATCGCTGCTTCCAACTCTGGGATGTCCCCCTTGTCCGGAGGCACCAGCATCAGTGCCCCAACGCGCTGCCCGTAGAGGAGGAAGGTCTTCGATGCACTCCAGCAGAAGCCTACCAGCACACGGTCCGATATACTCTCCAGGGCACGGATTGGGCGCTCCATAGACCCCTCGCTGAAGGCTGCATAGGCGCTATCGAGTACCACGGAAATGGCACCCAGCTCCGCGCACCTCTCTAGAACCTCCCGCACCTGCTCCCAGTCTTCCTCGCTCATGGAGTACCCGGTTGGGTTGTGGCAAGGATCGTTGAGCAACAGCAAGGCGCTCCCTTGCTCCTGGAGCAGGCTACGGAGTGAAGCTTCCAACCCGATTACGTCGAAGGCTCCAGCTTCGTTGAACATGGAGAAGGTGCGTACCTTTCGATCATGCTCGCTGGCGATCGTGGCATAGGGGCCCCAGTAGAAGGATGAGGTAAGCAGTGCCTTCCCCTCATCCACGAAGGCCGTGATCGCATGGCGCAGAGCTCCGGTACCCCCAGGGGTTGCTACCACCACCGAGCGCTCTTGGAGGTTTGTGCGTCCTCCGCTCACCTCCTTGCGGATCGCCTCCAGGAAGGGCGCTGCACCCCCGATAGGGGCATAGGCTGCTATCTGCTCGGCAGAAACCTCGTGGATCGCACGTACCGCTGTCGGTAGCGTGAACAGACGCTCCTCATCGTCAAGCAGTACTCCGAGGGTCGCGTTGACCACCTTGCCCCCTTGCTTCTTGCGATCCGCGGCCATCTTGCTCAGCGCAAAGATGGGGTCGTTGCCGGGGCGTCCTCGATGGCTTGAGATTAGGAACTTGCTCACAGTCTGCCTATACCACGCTTCTCCTCAGATAGACCTCCCTCCACTCTCTGGCCCTTGCCTGCTTTCCGTGGAACCATCCTCCCGGGTGACTGCTCCTCGACGATGGTGCACCGTAGCCTGGCTCCGTCGCCTAGCTCTGGCTGCCTCTGTGCTCGTGCTGGCGGTTCTCCTTGCCGTACTTCCTCGCACCGCATCGCCGCGTTCCTCGCTTCCACTGCAGTTCCCAGAAATTTCCTTGACTCGGCGTACGCTGGCTCCTACCGGTCCCCAAGGGAACGGAGAGCGTTCCTTCGCGGACGGATCCCTCTACCTGGGTTCCTTCCCAGCCCGCGGCGCTCTTCCCCTCGAAAGTCTCACTCCCGGGCAAGGGATCCCCGGCATAACGCTCTGGCCTCCGGCACCCCTCTGGCCTTTGCTGCGCGAAGGCGCTCTGCACCTAGAGCATGGTCTGCTGGCTCCCACCACTTCATACCGCCTAGACCTTGCCTGGCACGATGGTACGACCCAGAGCATCACCTTCGATACGCTGCCGCTCTACGAGGTAATCGCCCGTGGACCAGAAGCCGGGCGCATTGACCCTCGTACCCCGGTCTGGGCTCGCTTCGGGGTCGACGTGGATCGAGCCTCGGTGGAGGCGAATTTCCGCCTGGAACCCCCCGCCGCCGGCTCCTTCTCTTGGCTCGACAACCGGACGGTCCTCTTCCAACCTCAGCAGCCCCTCGCCTACGGCGTGCTTCACCGGGCCTTTGTAGCCGGGAGCGCCCTCGATGGGACTCCGCTCTCGCCGACTTCCTGGGTCTTTCGTCCCTTGATTCCTCCACCTCTCCGCGTGACTCCGGGGCAGGGGGCTCCGGTGGTTTTTACGTTTGACGACGGAACTCATGACATGCAGCAGGCCTGGAGCCTCCTGTCCTTGCTTCGCCAGTATGAAGTCAAGGCAATCCTCTTTCCTACCGGACGCTGGGCGCGAGCTCACCCAGATTATATTGAGCGGGCCCTTCACGACGGTCATCGCCTCTGCAACCACAGCGAAACCCACGCCCGCCTCCCTCGCCTCACCGACGAACAAATCGCTCAAGAGATCCTTGGTGGCGCTGGGCACGGCTCCTGCGACTTGTTCCGCCCGCCGTCCATGGACCTGAGCAAACGTGTCGAGAAGATCGCTGCGTCTCTCGGCTATCGCATCTACCTCTGGGATGTGGACAGCCGCGATTGGGAAGGTCTCTATCCGGAGGACATTACCCATCGCATCCTCGCTCGCGTGAAGCCTCATGCGGTGCTCTTGTTTCACATGCACGCTTGGGGCACCTTGGAGGCGCTTCCTCCACTCTTTGCCAGGCTTCGGAGTGAGGGATATCTGTTGACCTATGAGGGCGTTAGGGGGCTCCCGAAGAAACCCTCCGAAGGGCCTCAAGAGTAAGCGTGTCGTTCCTCCGGGGAGGACGGTGCGGTAAGGAGCCTCCATGCGTTTCAATGCCTCCAACGCTACCTGTCTGATCTACACCTTCAAGGAGGGGATGCTGTCGGCGATGGCTCACGACTTGAAACTTCGGGTCGAGCGCTTTGAAATCGTTGCCGAGGGTCTCGAGTCCGGTTCTCCAACGCAGGTTACAGCGCACTTTGAAACAGCGTCGATCCGTGTTGTGTGCGCCATGAAGGACGGTACCGAGAACCCCACAGCACTTAGCGAGAGTGATCGAAAGAAGATCGAGCAGACCATCCTGGAGGATGTACTCCCACCGAAGCGCGCCAGGGAGGTACACTTCCGTTCCACTCGCCTTGAGGGCGACCGGATAGAAGGGCTTCTAAGCCTCAATGGCGTTGAGCGTCCCTTGGTGGTTCAGGCACGGCGCGAAGCCGGCAGGGCCACCGTCGAGGTTGAAGTGAATCAGCCCGATTTTTCCATCAAGCCTTACACCGCTGCCCTAGGGGCGCTCCGGATCCGCCCTCGCGTCCGGGTTCTACTCTCGGTGCCGCTGCCAGGGTGAGTTCACCTCCCCAGGGCTCGTTCCACCAGCGGGATGCGATCCTGCCCCCAGAATAGCTCCGTCTCGTCGATGACCCAGGTAGGTGCTCCGAAGACACCGATGGAAACGGCCTTGTCCGTAGCTGCCTTCAGCTCTTCCTTGATGGCTGGTTCCGTAGCGCGCGCAAGGATCTCGTCCGCCCCCTCACCGATCAGCGCTCGTAGCTCGCCGTCGTCGGAGATATCCCGATCCTCGGCCCAGTAAGCCCGGAAGGTTCGCTCCCGGAACTTTCCTCTCCGACTCTCCGGTAGCGCAAGGTACACACGCAGTGGCTTGATCGTTACCATCGGGAACCGCGTCGGAAATTTGTAGGGAACTTCTAGATACTCGGCCCATCGCTCTAGATCCCGCATGACATAGCGCTGCTTGGCGGGAGGGAAAGTGAGGATGGGTGCATCTGCTTGACCGATGGCCCGGAAAAGACCCCCTAGCAGCATCGGCCGCCAGCGGAGCACCGCTCCGGTGCGAGCCGCCAGGGCTTCTGCTTGGGTGCTGCCGAAGTAGGCGTAGGGGGAGGAGAAATCCCAGTATAGGTCGAGGGTGTGTGCCATGGTTGCGCAGGGTACAGCCCCCGGGGCTCTAGGCCAATCAGCGTGGTCATGGTGGTTGATGCGGGCGGGAGCGTACTCTACACCGAAACCATGCCGACAATGGAAGCAATGGTGCTCCGCGCCCACGGAGGCCCCGAGGTGCTGGAGCGGGCCACGGTGGAGATTCCGCCCCCGGGCCCCCGGGAGGCGCTGGTACGGGTGCAAGCGGTGGCGATGAACCATATGGACCTCTGGGTTCGTCGGGGGCTCCCGCACCTGAAGCTCTCTTACCCTTTCCGGTTGGGCTGCGACATTGTCGGCATCGTCGAGGAGCTGGGCCCTGGCGCCCGCGGTGCACGGGTCGGGGATCGGGTGCTGCTTCAGCCCGGGATCTCCTGCGGAGTCTGCTCAGCCTGCCTCGCTGGACGTGACAACCTCTGTCGAAGCTATGGCATCCTCGGCGAGAGCGTCCAGGGAGGCTACGGAGAGCTGATCTCTGTGCCGGACGCCAACCTACTCCCCTGTCCTACGAATCTTTCCGTCGAGGAGGCTGCCTCGCTGCCTCTGTGCCTGCTCACCGCATGGCAGATGGTCTTCAAAAAGGCCAGGGTGATACCGGGACAGACGGTACTGGTACAAGCCGCAGGGAGCGGCGTCTCCAGCCTGGCGATCCAGCTTTGCAAGCTAGCCGGTGCCCGCGTCATCGCCACCACGGGCACGGACGAAAAGGCGGCACGCGCTCGCCAGCTCGGCGCCGATGAGGTGATTAACTACACCTCCCACGATTTCGTCGCCGAGGTTCGAAGGCTCACCGGCAAGACCGGTGTTGATGTAGTCCTGGAGCACGTCGGGGGTGATGTGTTTGCAAGGAGCATCCTTGCGGCTCGGTGGGGCGGTCGTGTGGTCACCGTCGGCGCTACCACGGGCTATGCCACTTCTCTGGATCTCCGTCAGATCTTCTTCCGTCAAGTGGAGGTGCTTGGCTCCACCATGGGGAGCAAGGGGGATCTGCACGAGGCGCTGGCTCTGGTGGAATCTGGGAAGATCCGCCCTGTTGTCGATCGTGTCCTGCCTCTTTGGCAGGCACAGCAGGCTCATGCTCTACTGGAAGATCGCCGCGTCTTCGGCAAGCTGGTCCTTACCCTATCTTGAATTGGTTTCTCAGCACACGTAGCCACCACACGCCGACTCGGTGCATCTTCCTCACTCGAACAATTGGGTATGGAGAGTCCGGACGGCTACATCCACGTCCCGATCATCGATCACCATCGATACGTTGATACTCCCCGATGCATAGCTCAGCATCTCGATGTTCACTCCGGCATTCGCCACCGCCGTGGTGATGTGCGCAGCAGCCCCTGCCTGAGTAGGAAGATTGTGACCCACCACGGCGAGGATCGTCTTCCCCGTGTCAATACGGATCTCTCCGAGGTGGCTGATGTCGGCGGCGACAGCCCGGAGGAGTTCAGCATCGGCAGCGCTCAAGGAGACGCTCACCTCGCTGGTAGCGACCATGTCGACAACCAGACCGTGGCGGGTCGTGGCTTGAAAGAGCTCAGCCAAGAAGCCTGCATGAGCAAACATGCGTTCGGAGCGGACCGTGAGGATGCTCTGGTTCTCCTTGTAGGCGATGCTCGTTACGGCCTGTGGACGGTCGCCGGGAGTACGAGTGATGACCGTCCCAGGGTGCTCAGGTCGGTTGGTATTCAGCACTCGCACTGGGATATTCTTCCGCATCGCAGGAATCAGCGTTTCCGGATGGAGCACACGGCTGCCGAAATAAGCCAGCTCGGCCGCCTCGTCGAAGCTCATGGTAGGAATGTTCCGCGCGCCCTTCACCAGATGTGGGTCGGCACTCATCACTCCGTCGGTGTCGCTCCAGATCTCCACTTCCTCAGCGTCAAGGGCAGCAGCGATTAGGGTGGCCGTCAGATCGCTCCCGTTACGTCCTACAGTGGTGATCTCTCCCCCTTCGGTTTTCCCAATGAAGCCTGTGACGATGGGAATGACCCCCTCGGGAACCCGGGTTGCGAAGGCGTCCTTCATCCAAGCTTCGTAGCCCGGGAGGGGCCTCGCTGCACCGAAGCGAGCATCGGTGAGGAACCCCAGATCCCACACGTCGAACGCCTGGCAGGGGAGGCCGTTACGAGCGAACAGATCTGCGATGACCCGGACGCTCATGCGCTCCCCGAAGCTGGAGATGTAGTCAAGGCTCCTGGGGCTCAGCTCTCTTACGAGCCGCACTCCCCGAAGAAGATCCGCGATCTCTTGGAAGAAAGGCTCTAGGAGGGTGTCTTCGCAGCCGCATTCCCGGGCAATCTCCCTCTGCCGCTCAATCACCTCCCGCTCTGGATCCTGCTTACCAGAAGCCGCTGCTTTCCCTGCGGCGATCAGTGCATTGGTCATCCCCTTGTGGGCTGAGCACACCACCACCGGCTTCCGGGGGAGCCTATCCCGGACAATCTTCCTTACCTTCTCGATTTGCACCCTGTCCGCGACGGAGCTGCCGCCGAACTTCATCACCAGCATGGTCGTTCTTCTCCGGGCGTGGTTTGTCGACCCGCACCGGGAGCGCCTTAAAGCATGATCGCCACCTCACGCACAGCCCCTGCGCTGGCTTCCAGCAGCAGGGGCTAAGGGGGGCGGCGACAGCGCTAAACGCTATTCCACCGAGAATACGCCGGATTCCTTCCGGAATGCGACATCGTAGAGGTGGACTGCTTGCTGGGTATCCCGAAGCAACAGTTTATCTCCCTTGGGAGTGCGGTTGATGTGCGTTGGGGTAAAGCTCAACGGACGAAGGCTCGTTTGGGCAGCAACGATGTCCAGCTCGTAGAGAGCTTCCTCGTGGAGCACGAAGGCGGCCGTCGAATCCGGCAGCATCACGTAGTTGGAGAGTTGGATCGAAGGTCCACTCACCTGCCGAATCGTCTTCGTTGCCGTGTCCACGATCCGTACATTGTCCTCCTTCGCCTGGGTCCAGGCGTCCACCAGCAAGAGTTGACCATCGGGGGTCACTGCATACCTGGGCAGCTCCTGACCAATCGGGGTGGTGCCGAATACCAGGGTGTTCGTATCGAGGAACATCAAGTGGTAGCGGTCCTTGCTCTTCTTGACTTCGTCAGGGATGGGAGGAGCCTGCGGATCGTCGTTGTCTCGGTCGAGAAAGGCAACGGCGGTGCGCCCGTTGTCCGAGAGTGCCACGGGGCCAAACCCAGGGAGGTTCTTGTCGAAGGTACAAGCCTCCAAGTCAATCACGCTCACCGGGTCACGCCCACAGAAGGTTGGTGCCAGAAACGCTCGCTTTCCGTTGCCGGCAATCACCAGCTCATCAGCACAGTTGGGGACAACTACCAGGGGGCAGCTCTCCGTGAGATCCTCTAGGGCTCGTAGGTGGATCTGCGCTGTCGGAAGCCCCTTCCCATCCGGCTTCCCTCGAACGGTGGTGATCAACCTTCCCTGCACCAGATCCACATCCACGAGGGAGGTATTGTCCTCCAACGTTATCTCGCCGACCTCGCTACCGTTCTCCGTAGTGAGGGCCACCAGTCCTGCGGGCTGCCAAAGCACCAACCGGCTTCCTGCTTCGTCCACTTGGATGGCCTCATCCCTCCGAGGAAGCTTCTTCCGCCACACCTCCATGCTCTTTCCGAGATCGTAGGAGATCACCTCTTCCTCGCTCTCGGTGGTGGACAAGAGAAAGAATCCTTGTCCAACGGAGGCCGGCCAGAATGCCAGCCGTGTTGGCTTTGGCAACCCCTTAATCTCTCGGAAGCGAAGGGAGTCCAAATCTGCCACCTTCAGCTTGCCGTCCACCTGGGAGACGAAGTAGCGCCCTTGAGGATCCACTGCAATCTCCCCTACGGCCAGATCGATCCCTGTATCGCCGCTACCAGGGGCCTTGCCACCCTCGTTGGCTCCGCCCAGGTTGCCGTCCCCAGAGGCCAGCATCACAGGCAACCCTAGAGCGATGGCTGCCCGCTCCCGCCATCCGTGGGCTTCCTGCTGCATCGCTGGGGTCAGCCACCGCCAGCTCCACCAGAGCGCCGGAAGTGCCAGGAGATCTGTTGGGTCAACCCAATTTCGCCATCGAAGCCCCACCAATGCCAGCAGCCCTACGAACCATCCAGACGCTGTTGCTGACGCTTTAATGGCGGCGAACACAAGCCCTGTAGACCCATAGGCTGCTAGCAATCCTCGGCGGCTACGTACCCCTAGCAGGGAGGCCAGCAGCACGGGAGCGGCGAACAATCCCGCTACGTCGCTCAGCTTCCCCGTCATCTACCCAGGGAGCATCCCCGACCCCTTGAGCACATGATCGTTCACAGCAAGAAGCACCACCGCCAGCAGCCATGCCGGGTGCTTCATGGCTCCTGCTGGCCACCATCCATCTCGATATGTTGTTCGCTCCATGCTCCGTCTCCTTCCAATTCTTATGCCCGTACCTTTCGGGAGGGCTCAGGAGCATTCCCTAGGCCTGCCGGGGTACTTCTGTCCGGGAATACACCGCTCGGTCGGCGACCATGTTCGGCTCCCGACGTACTTCTGCCCGTTGCTCTAAACGGTTCATTGGACCGTAGCATCACGCTATGATCCCAAAGGCGCCGGCAGGGGGCCGAGGTTGAGGGGCGTGACCCGAGGAGGAGCGGTGGGGACAGTGTGCATCAAGAGGGGACGGGGAGACGAAGGGCGGTATTTGGGGAACAATGCATTCGTTTGACCTACGGATAGCCCTCGGACATCGTGGGGCGGATGGCTTCCCTTTGCTGCCCGTAGGTGGCGAATTTCTCCAGTACCTCGGCCATCTCCTCCTCGCTGAGGATCACCGGCTCCCCCACGGCCAGTGCCTGCAAGTACATGGATGCCAGTGCCTCCAGCTCGATGGCGATCTTCAGCGCCTCGTCGAGCCCGCCGGCGGCCACCAGCAGACCATGGTTTGCCAGCAGGCACGCACGCCTCCCCTCGATGGCCACAAGTGCGTGGCGCGACAATTCCTCGGTACCAAAGGTTGCGTAGGCGGCACACCGTAGCGACACACCGCCGGTCACCGCGATCATGTAGTGAAACGCTGGGATCTCCCGCCGTAGACAGGCCACTGCGGTGCAGGCTACGGGGTGTGCATGGAGCACTGCCTCCACCTCGGGTCGGTTCGCCAAGATATCTCGGTGAAGGCGCCACTCGGACGAAGGAAGTCGCTTCCCCTCGTAACTACCGTCCAGCCTTAGGAAAACCAGATCCTCCGGTTCTAGAGTTTCGTAGGGCATTCCGGTTGGGGTCACCAGGAATCCTTCCCGGAGCCGAACGCTTAGGTTCCCAGAAGTTCCTCGGTTCAAACCGCAGGCGTTCATGGTCCTGGCGGTGGTGATAAGCTTGTGGCGGAGTTGCTCCTCCATCATGGGGTTTCCGGATAACGCTCGGGAAACAGGGCGCGGAGCCCCTCCTCGGAGGCAGGGCATACTCCACGCTCGGTGATCAGCGCCGTGATCAAGCGGGCAGGGGTGACGTCGAAGCCAGGGTTGGCGGCACGGGTTCCTGCCGGGGCCAGGAGCACGGAGGCAACCTCGCCGGAGGGGAGCTGTCCGGTGAGGTGGGTTACCTCGGAGGGATCCCGCTCTTCTATGGGGATGTTGAGTCCGTCTCGGAGTGAAGTGTCGAGGGAAGGGGAGGGGAGTGCAACGTAGAAGGGAATCTCGTTATCTCGGGCAGCAAGTGCTTTGAGGTAAGTTCCAATCTTGTTGGCTACGTCGCCGCAGGCGGTGGTCCGATCGGTTCCAACAAGGCAGAGATCGACCCGGCCACGCTGCATCAGGTAACCTCCCGCATTGTCGGTGATCAGCGTATGGGGGACACCGTGCTGACCCAGCTCCCAGGCGGTGAGGCTTGCTCCCTGGTTACGCGGTCGGGTTTCGTCCACCCATACATGCACAGGGATGCCCGCGTCGTGGGCCGCATAGACCGGTGCCAACGCCGTACCGCCGTCGACGGTGGCAAGCCAGCCTGCATTGCAGTGGGTAAGCACTTGCACCGGGGAAACCTTTCCCTTGCGATGCCAAGCTTGCAAGAGCAACGGAAGCCCATGCTCCGCCAGGCTCCGGTTGAGGGCCACGTCCTCGTCACAGATCGTTGCAGCAAGGCGGCGGGCGGCTTCCGGGCGCATTCCGGGAGAGAGTGGCTTAAGGGCGAAACGCATACGCTCGACGGCCCAGCGGAGATTGACAGCAGTAGGGCGGGCCCCCATCAGCAGGGAACAAGCCCAATCCAGGGAAGGATCGGAGGGATCCCTACGCATCTCTAGGGCTATGCCATGGGCCGCGGTAGCACCGATGAGCGGTGCTCCTCGAACCTGCATGGTTCGGATGGCGTAAGCAGCCTCCTCGGCGGAGGTGAGGCGGCGGACCACGAAATGATAAGGAAGGCAGGTCTGGTCGATGATCCAGGTGCCATCGTCGCCCTCCTCGGTCCAGATGGTGCGGGTGGGTTTTCCCTGGACGTTCATCGGCGAAGTACTCGGCCCGCTATTGCGTCGAGGGTATGGAGCAAGAGTGGATCGCGAGCCTCTGGAGCGGTGATCAAAGCGCTGTCGAGGCTGGTCTGACAGCCCTGGCGGCAGGGGCCCTGATGGGCTGCGATGTGGGGAGCTACGGCGCGCACCAGGGCTCGGGCCAGGCCTGCATTCTTCTGGAGTACCGCGACCACTTGGTCGACCGTGACGGCATCATGATCCGGGTGCCAGCAGTCGAAGTCGGTTACCATGGCGACGGTGGCGTAGCAGATCTCTGCCTCCCGGGAGAGCTTGGCCTCCGGCATGTTGGTCATCCCGATCACGTCACAGCCCCAGCTCCGATAAAGCCTACTCTCCGCTAGTGTGGAGAACTGGGGCCCCTCCATGACAAGGTAGGTACCGCCTCGCCGAAGTGGCAGGTTGATCTCCTTCGCTGCCTCTAGCAATGCATCGCCCAGGCGTCCGCAGACCGGGTGGGCCATGGATACGTGAGCCACGCATCCCGCGGTGAAGAAGCTTCGTGGCCGGGAGAAGGTGCGATCGATGAACTGATCAACCAGTACGAAGGAGCCGGGAGGGAGGTCTTCCCTTAGGCTCCCCACTGCGGATAGGGAGATCAAGTCTGTGACACCACTTCGCTTCAGGGCGTCAATGTTGGCTTGGTGGTTCAACTCCGACGGTGGAATGCGATGGCCTCGCCCGTGCCGGGGAAGAAACACGACCGACAGATCCCCCAGTTTGCCGAAACAAAGCTCGTCAGAGGGCTCTCCGAAGGGCGAGGTAACGCGGCGCCAGGCGACGTCGGTCAGGCCGTCTATCTGGTAGAGACCGCTGCCGCCAAGGATTCCAAGGACCGGAGAAGGAGATGCCATGACTCCATGGTATCCTGGCTTGGGTTTCCGTTGGCGTTCCGTGTCGCCAGCTTGTCACCGGATACCGGCATACCCTGCGATAGAACATCCCCATGAGAACTTCTACTAGGCTCGGATGGTTCGTGTTCGTGGCCGGTGTGACGGCTTTCCTTGGGTGCTCGGATGATGTTCAGACGCAGGAGTCGCTCGGTACATCCTCTCGAGCTCTCGCAGTCGGCGACATCGTGATTACCGAGATTTACTACAACGCTGTCGGAAGCAACGAAGGGAACAAGGAATGGATCGAGATTTTCAACAAGAGCAATGAAGACATCAACCTGAAGGGATGGACGCTCGTCGACGGCACCCCCGCCAATGCCCACGTCATTGCCTCGGATGTGATCATCAAGCCAGGTCAGTACATCGTCCTCGGCCAGAGCGCGGACAAGGCACTCAACGGTGGCGTTGACGTTGCTTATGCTTACGGAAGCAAGCTTGGGCTTAGCAATAGTGGTGACGAGGTTCATCTCCGCGCCCCCGGCTTCGACACAGACATCGATACGGTGGTCTATGGCGTCGCAGCTCCGTGGCCACCGAACGCCGACGGTGTGGCTATCCAGCTAGATCCAGGGAAGCTCAGCGCTGTCGAGAACAACAACGGCGCGAACTGGTGTGCAGCCACCGAGGACTTTGGAGCCGGTGCCAAGGGAACCCCTGGCAAAGCAAACAACTCTTGCGGAGGTGGTTCCGGCGGTGCTGGTGGTGGTAGCGGCTCCGGGGGCAGTGGCGGTGCAAGCGGTGGGAGTAGTGGCAACGGAGGGGCCAGTGGGGGTGGCAGCGGTAGCGGAGGGGCTAGTGGAGGTAGTGGGGGGGCCAGTGGGGGGAGTGGCGGTAGCGGCTCCGGAGGGGCACCCCTCGGCCTTGCCCCTGCTCCTGGAGAGATTGTAATCACCGAGATCCTGTTCGATTCGGATGCAGTCAGTGATGCGAATGGAGAGTGGTTCGAGATTTACAACCCTACCAATAAGACCTTCGACCTACGTACACTCCAGCTCAACTCCGACGATGGTTCAGGGGCCTTCACCCAGAGTCATCAAGTTGTCGGGCCCGACCCCATCGAACTCAAGCCGGGTCAGTTCTTCGTCTTCGCCACCAAGGGCAATGCCTCCATCAACGGCGGCATCTCCGGGGCTTATGAGTACGGTGCTAACCCCAAGCTCTCCAATGGCGGGGATACGCTTCGCATTGAGGTGGTTAGCGGCAATTCCGTCACCGTGATCGATGAAGTGAAGTACGCCGGTGGCGCCGCTTACAAGGGCATCTCTTACAACCTCGATCCCAGCAAATACGATGCCCTGCTCAACGACGACGCTGCGAACTGGTGCCTGGCTACCTCCACCTTTGGTGCCGGGGACAAGGGAACCCCCGGCCAGCCGAATGATGCCTGCGGCAGCGGCACCGGAGGAGCTTCCGGTTCCGGCGGTACTGCTGGGTCGGGGGGGATAGGTGGCTCCAGCGGGGCAGGCGGCTCCGGAGCAGGGACGGGGGGTACCTCCGCTGGCAGTGGCGGATCCGACGGGGGAACTGGCGGATCCGACGGGGGAACTGGCGGATCCGACGGGGGAACTGGCGGATCCGACG
>JANWXX010000103.1 GCA_025057345.1 Polyangiaceae bacterium
GATCATGATGGCCGCTCAGGGAAAATCCCTTCCTCAACACCCTTGTTGATCGAGTGCTTGTGGGGATTGGTGGCGGGTTGGGCAGGACGGGTATTCTTGATCCAAAGATGGGCACATGCTTGGATCATACGCTCGGTTTTGCTGCCCTGGAGAAGCTGCAAGAGATGAACTCCGCGGGCGAAGGCGAGGGTGGCGAAGCCGTGAGAGAGGACCGCGATAGGCGGGGGAACCTCGCCAGACCAATAAGTCCAGCACCCTCGGGAGGTTCCCCAGTACTCTAGTGGGAAGCCCACCAGTGTCCCGGCAGCGAAACGCATCAGGTCGGCCCGGCGATCTGCAGTATCCCCAGAGACAGCGGTGAGAAGCACACAGAGCCAGGCCACCCAGGTGAGCGGGTGGTGCCAGCCGGGATGAGTCCAGGAGGCCAAGGCCGCTGCAAAAGCAAGGAGGACAGCGGTATAGAGCGAAGCCCAGGAAACCGGGAGTCGAGGGGGCGTTCCCCGATCCACCCCCCAGACAACTCGCTCAGTCGCCAGCGCCGCAGCGGGCCAGGCGGGGAGGATGAACAACGGGGGCTGCTCCCGGCTGAAATAGGTCCAGAGGCCTGATCGAGTACCCCATGCTTCAATCAGAGCCCCTCCCGCCAGGGCCACGGCCGCCAGCATCCCATCCCGACGAAGCTCGACCCGATAAATCGCCAAACCCACCATCCCCACCCAGCATGCGCCCAAGAGCCAGTCCAGATCCTCCAAGGAGAAGGAGACATACTCGCGCCAAATCCACCCCGTGGTGACCCCAATGACCAGGAACACCAACAAGACCCGTAGGCTCCGCTGATCAAAGTCGCTCGCCACGACGGTCAGGGTACCTTGATCCCGGGAAATCAGGCATCTTGATCCGGTGCATTTGGCCCTGACCCTCTCCAGAGTCCGATCCTGGATACCGGTTTCCTGGCTGCTCCTAGCCGCCTGTGCGGCGACTCCGCCTAGCCCAATGCCACCCAGCTCCTCGACGGCTTTTCGCGGCGCCGTTGCCACGGAGACGCAAGCGGCAACCCGAGCTGCTGCAGCATGCCTTAGCCGTGGTGGAAGCGCCGCAGATGCTGCCGTGGTAGCCACCCTGGTGGCAGGCTTGGTGTCCCCAATTTCCAGCGGCATCGGTGGCGGCGGTTTTGCACTGGTGCGGGAGGGAGCTACGGGTCAGGTGACGATCCTCGACTTCCGTGAGACGGCACCGGCAGGCTATGATGCAGCGGCAGCGGAGCGGGAAGGGGCTCCAGCAGGAATGGCGGTGGGCGTCCCAGGTGAGCTCGCAGGGCTGGCCGAGCTGCATCGCCGCTGGGGTCGCCGTTCCTGGCGAGAAAACGTGGAGGTTGCTGCAGCGATGGCGGAGCAAGGCTTCGCGATCCCACTGCACACGGCTCGGGTGCTGGCACGGCTACCGAAGCTTCTCCCAGGGGGGGGGCTCTCGGCCCAGTTTGCTCCCGGCGGAACTCCGCTAGCCGCGGGGGCCTTCGCCCGCAATCCCGCGCTAGGCGCCACCCTCTGGAAGATCGCTGCTCAAGGACCAGCGGGATTTTACCAGGGGGCTGTCGCCCGGTCTTTCGTAGCTGCTGCCCGGACTGCCGGCAGTCCCATGACAGAGCAGGATCTTGCCGGCTACAAGGTGATGGAGCGCAAGCCCCTCCGAGCCCGTTGGGGCGACCGTGATATCTATACGATGCCGCCTCCCTCGGCAGGGGGGCTCCTTCTCCTCTCTACCCTTGGGATGTTCCCCCCAGAGGAGGTCAAGAAGCTTGACCCGACCCAGCCCGAAGGGGCCCACCTCCTAGCAGAGATCTTCCGCGGGTGGCTAGCCGATCGCTTCCGTGGGATTGGCGACCCAGATCGAAACTCCATCAACCTCGGCGTCTTGCTCGATCCCGTCCGGCTCTCCTCCCGACGTAAGGCCCTGGACCCACAGCGAACCCGCACGATAGAAGCCTTCCTCCAAGAGGACCGGGGAACCTCCCACTTCGTGATTGTCGATAAGGACAAGAATGTGGTTAGCCTCACTACCACGGTCAACTCTCCCTGGGGAGCCCGCCTTTACGCGGAGGACATCGGTGTATTGCTTAACGACGAACTCAACGATTTCTTGCCCCCTTCCCGGGCTACCGCCCTGGGATTGCCCTCCGCTCCGGGGGTAGGGAAACCTGGCGCCAGACCCCCCTCCAGCATGATGCCGACGCTGGTCACCAGAGAAGGCCAAGTGGAGCTGGTGGCCGGTGGTTCAGGGGGGATGAGAATCGCCACAAGCGTGACCCTGGTGGCACTGGGAGTGCTAGGGGGGCTCGGGGTGGAGGCAGCGGTCAAGCGCCCCCGGGTACATGTGACGCCCGATGGGGTACTCTGGCTGGAGCCTGGGGGGATGAGCGAGGAAGGGAAAGCAGACCTGGTACGGCGTGGAGAGCGGGTGAAGGAGGAGGAGGCAATGAACGCAGTGCAGGGGGTCCGGCTCTGGCCCCGGGTGGAGGCGGTAGCAGACCTAAGGAAATTTGGAGAAGCTGCCCTCCCATGATGGTCCGGTTCTTGACCCCCCTGAGGTGTACCCGTAAACAAGAAAGGTCGCCCGGGCCCTCGCCCCTGCCCGGAGGCGTGAAAGGATCCAAGAATCATCGTGGCGGTTGATCGCGAAAAGGTGGTGCAGGCGGCTCTCAAGTATGCCGAGAAGAAGCGCTACGACAGGGCGATCGCCGAGTATCAGCGAATTCTCGCGGAAGACCCGAACGATGCCCGCATCTTGTTGAAGGTAGCGGAGCTGCAGACCAAGGGGGAGATGTACCCTGCGGCTGTCGAAACCTACGAGCGGGTGGGAAAGCTATACAGCCAGCAGGGGTTCGCCCAGAAAGCCGTAGCAGTTTACAACCAGCTCCGAGAGCTGCTCACACGCCACGCCCCTCATCTTGAAGATCGCTACACAAACGTTCTGTTGGAGCTGGCTAAGCTCCACCAGCAGCTTGGGCATGTAGCCGACGCCATCTTCATCTGGGAGCAGATCGCCACCAAACACCAGAAATCTGGCCGAGAACTCGACGCTGCGGAAGCCTTCAAAAAGCTGGTTGAGCTGGACGGAAACAATCCCCTCCATCGGCTGCGCCTAGCGGAAACCCTGGCCAAATCCCGGAACATTGAGGGTGCCATCGGCCAGTTCCGTGCCGCCGCCGAATTGCTGCTCCAGCTCGGGCACCTGGACAACGCCCTCAAGGTGTACGACCGGCTGCTGCAGATCCGCCCAGAACCCGCCGTAGCCAAACAGGCAGCCATGCTGCATCTGGAGCGCAACCAAGGCAACGATGCCATGCTGGCGCTCGCTAAGCTGGAGATCGCCTTCAAGGCGAACCAGAAGGACTTGGAGACACTAGCCATGTTGGCCCGGTCCTTCGAACAGCTCAACCAACCGACGAAGGCCATTGAGGTCTATAAAGAGCAAGTTCGCCTCGCCCGAGAGCAAAACAACAAAGATGCCCGCAAGGAGGCGCTCCGGCGTGCTGCGGCCCTTGCTCCCCATGACGAGAAGGTGAAGCAGCTCGTCCGGGAGAACCTCACATCCTCGATCCCAGCGCCGATGCCCAAGCCGGAGCCGGACGCAGATGTGATGATCGAAGGTCAGGAGGAGGTCTTCCTAGAGGAAGACTTTGAGTCCGTCGATGACATCGCTGACCTAGAGATCGAGGAGGATCCAATACCTCCTGTGCGCTCTCCTGCGATCCCTCCTCCGCCGACTCAGCCTACTCTCTCTGCTCCGCCCGCTACGCGGGTGCCCCCCGCTGCTCCGGTGGTTCCTGTGCGTCCCTCCGCTAACCTGCGGCTGGGGGATATGGACGAGCCTCAACCTCCTCGTTCCCTCAAGGTGGTCGAGGTACCTCCCTCTTTGCGGGTCGTCCAGGATGCGAGGGGTGAAAGTGACCTTGATGAGATCAGTCTTGAGCAGGAAACTCTGACCGAGGTTGCTTCGTTTCGACGAGCTCGGCAGCCCGCGCGAGCCATTGAGTGTCTGCGCATCGCCCTAGAGGTCATCCCCGCGTCGATCCCGCTTCGGGAGCAGCTCCGTGATCTCCTCCTAGAAACCGGGGATCAGGAGGGTGCCATCGGGGAAATGATCTCCCTGGCGACCCTCTTCATCAGCCAAGGAGACACGGAGGCCGCCAGCGCCGCACTCCACGAGGTGCTGTTGTTGAGCCCGAACCACCAGCGCGCTCGCGAACTCCTTAACAGCTTGGATTATGGGGGCTTGGAGCCCGTCGAGGAAGATGGTCTGTCGGACGACGGAGCAGGGACACTCCCCGGAAGTGAGCTGGAGTTCGACGAGGAGGCAATTCTAGCTCCCACTTCGGTGGCATCCACGAGGGCCTTTGACCTGGAGGACGATCCCTTTGGAGGGGTTCCCTTCGAGCAAGTGGCCTCCTACCGGCCGCCTCGGACTGCGCCGCCCATCCAGGACGACCGTACGCCGCCGGAACCGATAGCCCTGGAACTTGACGAGCCTACAGCACCGGAGCCCACCGCAGCACCCGAGGCCCACGAGCTAGAGTTCGACGAGGAGCCCTCCTTCGAAACCAGTATCCCGCCTCCTGCTCCCCCGTTGGTATCCGGTCCGCAGGTGATCGAAGAGGCAGAGGAAACCGACGTGTTTACCTCCGCCTCTCGAAAGCCGAACGTCACGCCCGTCACCTCTCCGCAGGATGACCAGGAGGTTTCCAGGGAGCTGGAATTCGAGCCTCCGCGCGGGGCGACGGCAATGTCCCTAGGGTTCCAAGGGGATACGGTCGAGGCGGTGCTGGAGGAGGCGGATTTCTTCGCTTCCCGAGGGCTCTATGAAGATGCTCGTGCCATCGTGGAGGAGCAGCTCGGCCGAACACCGAACCACCCCATCTTGCTGGAGCGCCTGCGAGAGCTGGAGGAGGCTCAACAAGCGGCAGAGCAGAGCGCTGCCAGCATGACCTACGAGGCAGCTCCTCAAACGATCAACAGCGAACTCCTGGATGCATCGTTGGATGCCCTGGACTCGTTCGAGCCCACGCAGGAAGCCCATGGGTATTTCCACCGGGGAGACGAGCAGGTCGATATCGAGTCGGTATTTGCCAAGTTCAAGGAGGGGGTCAAGGCGCAGGTCGAGGATAGCGACAGTGCCACGCACTACGATCTGGGCGTCGCATACAAGGAGATGAACCTTCTCCAGGATGCCATCTCCGAGTTCCTTCTGGCATCACAAGACCCCTCTCGCGCTTGTGTCTGCCTCTCTATGGTGGGCATGATCGAGCTTGAGCGTGACAACCAGGAGGCTGCCATCGACGCATTCCAGAGGGCTCTTCAAGCGCCGGAGAAGACCGCCGAGCAGGAACTCTCCCTGTTCTATGAGCTGGGTCAGCTCTACCAGCAACGAGGAGAGAAGGGCACAGCTCTCGACTACTACAAGAAGATCCACCGTAGGGACCCAGACTTCCGTGACGTTGCCGAGCGTATCGCTGCGCTGGAGCCCAAACGCCCCGCCATGCGCAAGCTCGAGTCCGAGGATGATCTGGACTTGATCTTCGATGACATCCTAGGTGGAGGAAAGGGCCTGTGATCCCTACGACAGGCGTGTAGGATACCATGTGGCGCCAGCGTGGTGCCTGTCCGAAATGAGAAATCTCCCACTGTTCCTCGACCGTGGTCTGCTCACGCTCCCTGAGAGCGAGCGATTCCAGCGCCGAGCATACCGAATCTTCCTCCTGCTCTTTTTCGGAGTGGATATCTTCTATGCCCTAACCAATCTCCTTGCAGGTATACTGGTCAGTGCATTTCTCTGCGGAAGCTGCGCTGTGGTAGTGGCGGTACTCCTCCTCGTCGAGTGGAGAAGTCAGCTTAAAAGAGTCCTGCGCCTTGGTGAATTCATTGCATTTGCACTGACCATCTCTCTCATTGGAGTCATCGCATTCACGGAAACCCCCAGCCGTTCGGAAGCAATCTTCTTTATGGCTCTTCCGTTGCTGTCTTCGCTACTGGTTCAGGGACGCAGCAATGCCAGATTCTGGCTGTTCCTCGGGCTCTTTGAATTCCTCGTGGTTTCTTCTGCAGAGCTGATCATCACGAGGAATTCCGCAGCGGTCGGTGCCACCATCGGACACTTGCTGGAGCGCCTCGGCTTCCTCGGAGTTTTCTGGCTGGTCGCCTCCGAGGTACGTCGCCCCTTGGAAGACGCACAAGCCGCAAGCGAGCAGCACCAGCGCGAGCTACAGGAGGCCAATACAGCCCTGAGTAGGGCGCTCCGAACAAGGAGCGAGTTCTTGGCCAACATGAGCCACGAGATCCGTACTCCGCTTCATGCGGTCATCGGTGCAACCGATCTGCTCCTCGAAACTTCCTTGCACGAGGACCAGCGAGAGCTGGTCCAAACCATCCAAAGCTCTGGGCGAGGATTGCTGGTACTCCTTAACGATATCCTGGATCTAGCCCGACTTGAGTCTGGTCGTCTCCAAGTCGAGCAGATCGCTTTCCCCCTACGTCCTCTCCTCTTTGACGCCCTTGATCTTGTAGCACCGCGAGCCGAGGAGAAGGGCCTCGTCCTCATCGGTGATGTCGCTTTGGATGTCCCTACTAAATTGGATAGCGATCCGGCGAGGCTACGACAGATCCTGCTCAATTTGCTGGGCAATGCGGTGAAATTCACCGAGCAAGGTCATGTGATCCTGCGGGCCTCCGTCCAACGGGGAAAGGGGTTGCCACGGCTCCGTATCGTCGTAGAGGATACCGGCATTGGGCTCTCCACCGAGCAGATAGAGCAACTCTTTCAACCCTTCCACCAAGGGGATGTCTCCATCCACCGGACTCACGGGGGGACGGGGCTAGGGCTGGCCATCTGCCATCGACTGGTTGGTTTGTTGGAGGGACAAATAGGCGCCGAGAGCAAGAAAGATGAAGGAGCGATATTTTGGATTGAGCTACCGCTGCGCAATACGGTCGTGGAGAGCAGCAGTCGAGTTCCATGGCTGGCTCAGCGCGCGGTTCTCATCGTCGAGCCAAACCCCCACCAGCGAGCCGCTCTGGCAAGGCTTCTCGGGGCTCACCTCGTCTCATGCTGTGATGAAGTCGAGAATTTGGAGGCAGCCGTTGCGCTAGTACACTCCTCTCAGTCCTCGCCTGCTCTGGTGATCGTCTCCGACGCTTTTCTCGGTGAGCTTGCAGCACTAGAGAGGCTCCAAGAAGCTCTTCCAGAGTCGTATTTTCTTCTGCTTGCACCCCTCGGCGCTGCCGAAGTAAAGGTTCCCCCACCCTTTCGCGCGATTCTGAGCAGACCTGTCCGACCTGAGCGCCTCCAGCGAAGCTTGTTGTCACTCCATACTCCGTTGTCTCCATTGCCTGCCATGGAAGGCTCTTCCCAGCCCAAGGGTGCTTGCGTATTGATTGTCGAGGATAATCCAGTTAACCAACGAGTGATCTCCCGGATGGTGCAGAAACTTGGGCATGGGTATGCCCTCGCCAGGAGTGGGGAAGAAGCGCTTCGGATGCTGGAAGAGGGGTGCTACGATCTGGTACTCATGGATATGCGGATGCCAGGGATGGATGGGTTGGAGACAACCCGAGAGCTGCGCCGCCGAGAAGGAGGGAAGAAGCATACGATTGTTGTAGCGGCGACAGCCAATGCCTTCTCTGAGGACCGAGAGCAGTGCTTGCATGCAGGAATGGATGATTTTTTGGCCAAGCCAGTAAGGATGGAAGAGCTACAGGCCATGCTGCTTCGGTGGCTACCGCGTGCCTCGACGGTGGATGTCATCAACGGCCACTGAAGGAGGGAGGTCGCCGGCTCTTGGAAGCGGCAAAGCCTTCTCGGGCATCTTCGGTGGAAACCAAAGCAAGTTGCAGTTCGCGTTCCAGAGCGATCCCTTGCTCCAGGCTGACCTCTCCAGCGCTTTGGATGGCGCGCTTGATACGACCTACCGCAAGAGGAGGACGTCGGGGTGGACCAAACTGACAAGCCAGCTCGACGACACTAGGGAGAAACGCTTGTGAGGAAACGTCCAAAATACGGTGGAGCAAACCGAGAGCGAGAGCCTGGTCCAAATCGAAGAGCTCTCCCTCCAAAAGAATCTCCATAGCGCGAGCCTTGCCTAGGAGACGAGCAAGCCTCTGGGTACCGCCCATGGCTGGAAGGACACCCAGGTTCACCTCTGGAAAGCCCAGGCGGGCCGAGCTGCGACGAGCGATTCTGAGATCACAGGCGAGGGCGAGTTCAAGACCGCCGCTGGTGCAGTGGCCATTGATGGCAGCCATCACCAGCTTCGGTGTATTCTCAAGCCGAATGAGGGTCTCGTTGGCGTGCAGGAAGAAGTAATACTGGAAGGCTGGGTCTACCTCTCGGAGCATCTCGGTACTGGCGCCGGCACTAAAGTATCGTTCACCAGATCCGGTAATCACCACCGTATGGACGTCGCTGTCAAAACGGGCCTCGATGATCGCCTCGTCGAGCTCCTTCATCATCTCGTGGGTGAAAGCGTTGTCCGGTGGCTCACTGAGGGTGACCAAGGCCACGCCTCCCTCTGCCACGTAATTGACCAGGTTGTTCACCGCAACCTCCCGTTAAAATGTCCTGCCGAATGGGCGTCGCTGAGGTACGTACCCGCTATGGCCCCTCTCGTGGACGAGATCACCGAGCTGCTCATTGCCGAACTGAACCTGCGCCGCTCCCCCCAGGAGCTGGACCCCCAGGCCCCCCTGTTCGGCCCCGATGGGCTTGGCCTTGACTCCCTTGATGCTCTCCAGATTGCTACTGCCATCGAAGAAAAATATGGCGTTCGCATCCCAGAGGGCAAAGAAGCTCACCCCATCTTCCAGAGCATCGCCTCCCTGGCAGCTTATGTGGCGTCTGCTCGCTAGTGCTGCGATGTTCTTTGGGGCCTGCGCTTCCCCTGCGCCTCCCCTGCCCTCTCCCTGTTCCGATACTTCCTGTTGGCAGCGCTCCGCTCAGCGCCTTGATGAGCTACGCCGCCGCTGGAGCTCGTCCGCCCCTCGTACTCTGCGCCTCGCGGTTTCCCTGGAAGAGGAGCGGGCGGGCCGTTCCTTCTCGGCCCGTGGTGCCTGTGCCGTACGTCCTCCAGATGCCTTTCGGCTGCAGCTTGTGGGACCTGCTGGGGCCCTCGCACTGGACCTCTGGGTCCATGGCTCACGAGCTCGCCTGGCGATCCCCACGGTAGGTCGGGTGGAGCGAGAACCAGAGGCACTGGGTCCGGGTAGACCAACAGCCTTTCTCCGGTGGTGGCTCTTGTCTCCTCTCGATGGGGAGATCGAAGAGGCCACCCACGGGGATCGCTGGAGGCTACGGGATGCCCGTGGGGGCCAGGTTATTGTGGAGAGGGAGGGTGACGTATTGCGGTTGTCTCGGCGTTCTGGTGGCGATCAAGAAACCATCGAGGCGCGGGGGGGGTTTTGTGGTGAGGCTACCTATTGGAGCGCGGCAGCGGGGCTCCGAGTGCGGGTGCGCTGTGAGGGAGAGGGGCCTGCACCGGCTCCGAGGGCCTTCCTCGATCCAGACGAGGGAAGCTAGATGGCTTGCCGTTGTGTTGGCCCTTTGGCATGGTTCCTCAACTCCCGAGGAATGTTCTCAGAGGTCGCTCGGTTGGAAGGTATCAGCATGGTCGTCGGGCTGGAACAAATCCGGTGGTTGGCGGTGGGGATAGGGCTTGGAGTCGCAGGGTGCGCGACCCACTACATCCCCAACACCGACGTGGAAGACACGGACGAGAACCGGCGCATCATCCAATTCTGCGAGCGCTACCGCCGTGCTCTGGAGCAAAAAGACACAGCCACGCTCCTAGCTATGGCCTCGCCTCGCTACTACGAAGATGGTGGGAATGTCGACCCTACCGATGACATGGACTATGAAGGCCTCAAGGCATGGCTGGGGACTCGCTTCGAGGAAACCAAGGCCATTCGCTATGAGATCCGCTACCGACGCATCGAGAAAGGCGAGAACAACAAGATCTACGTGATCTATACCTACTCTGCCTCCTGGCGCAGCCCTGGGCTCACCCAAGACGACTGGAAGCACAAGGTGTCTGATAACCGCCTGGAACTTGAGGTCGACGGAGATTCGTACAAAATCCTCGCCGGCATGTAACAATGCAGCGCCATGGCGCGACCCAAGATTGCGTTTGTCGGTAGCGGAGGCGCTGCGCGCGGTATTGCTCACCTTGGTGTGCTCCGAGCCTGCGAGGAGCTTGGCATCCTTCCAGAGATCTTTGTAGGCGCGAGTGCCGGAGCCATCATTGGAGCCACCTATGGGCAAGACATCCCTCTGGATGTGCTCCTTGACGGCTTCCGTCTTCCTTGGCGCCGCCGTCATCAGGGGCCCCGACTTCACATCGGCACTTTCCTGGGAGGGCCCACCGCTGCACAATTGCTTGACCCCGGCTACCTGCTCTCCGGGCTCTTCAGTATGGATAAACTGGAGAGGTACCTGGCCCGGGCGCTCCCTTGCAATGACTTCCGTGACCTCCCTCATCCGGTCTTCGTCACCGCCGTGGACATCGACCGGGCTGAGCGCGTCGTCTTTGGCCCCGGCTACCACGATCGCATCCCGGTCAGCCAGGCCGTAGCCGCCTCCTGCTGTGTTCCTGGGTTGTTCCGCCCTTACCGCATCGGTGACCGCTTTTACATCGACGGCGAGGTGGCCCGTACCCTCTCGGCAGACCTCGCCGTCGAGGCAGGGGCCGACGTGGTGATCATCTCCAACATCTACCGGCCTGAGTTGCGTGCCGAGGGCGAGCGCTCTGTAGCTCGGGCGATGATGCCCAGGGTGCTTACTCAGTCTCTCAATATCCTCCTGACCGAGAAAGAGCGCCGTGGTGTGGAGTTGCTCTCACGACTCTACCCCCGGGTCACCTTCCTGGATATCGCCCCAGACATCGGGATGTTCGGTTACCTCAACCGCTTCGCTGTTCGCTCTCTCGTGCTCCGCGGTTACCGCACGGCCCTACGGGTACTTGCGGACGCGAAGAAGCGTGGGGTATTTGACGAGTCTGGTCGGGGCAAAAGCATGCTCCATTGATCGTGTCACAGCTATCTGGGACAAGGGAAGGATGAGGGACAGGGAGGAGCTGGACACCAGTTGCCAGAAGGGAGATACCTTCGGGGGGCTTGGGGTCATGAAATTTTTTGCTAGGGTGCGCCGCCATGTTCAAGAAGATCCTCATCGCCAACCGGGGTGAGATTGCGGTGCGAATCATCCGTGCCTGCCGCGAGCTGGGTATCAAGACCGTGGCGGTTCACTCGGAGGCCGACACCGGCGCCCTACATACCCGGCTAGCGGACGAGGCGGTGTGTATCGGACCAGCCCCGGCTATCAAAAGTTACCTGAACCTGGCGGCGCTGATCAGCACGGCGGAAATTACAGGGGCAGACGCCATTCACCCGGGCTACGGCTTCCTCTCGGAGAACGCCCATTTTGCCGAGGTGGTGGGGCGCTGCGGGTTGACATTCATCGGGCCTAGTCCAGAGGCCATGCGGGCCTGGGGAGACAAGGTGACTGCCCGGGAGAACGCCCGCCGCTATGGGCTTCCGATGCTCCCCGGCACCGGTGTCCTCAAGGGCCCCGGCCATGCCATCGACGAGGCAAACCGGATCGGTTACCCGGTGATCCTCAAGGCTTCAGGGGGCGGCGGAGGGCGAGGGATGCGCATTGTACGCAGCAACGAGGAGATGCGCCGGGCCTTCGAGTCGGCTCAGGCTGAGGCTACAGTCAGCTTCAAGAACCCGGATGTCTACTTGGAAAAATTCCTGGAAGAGCCACGTCACATCGAGTTCCAAGTACTCGCTGACAAGCACGGCCAGGTATGGACGCTGGGCGAGCGAGAGTGCTCACTCCAACGGCGGAATCAGAAGGTCATTGAGGAGGCACCCAGTCCGGTGATCACCGAGGATATCCGGCAGCGGATCGGCGCCTTGCTACGACAGGCCATACGAGAAACTGGCTATACCACCTTGGCGACAGCCGAGTTCCTCATGGATGATCGGAACAACCTCTACTTCATGGAGGTCAACACCCGCCTTCAGGTCGAGCATCCCGTTACGGAGTTGGTGACCTCCCTCGACCTCGTCGAGCTTCAGATCCGTGCGGCTGCTGGCGAAAAGCTCGACCTGCCGGATACCCGCCCCTGGAGCTTTCGTGGCCATGCCATCGAGTGCCGGATCAACGCTGAGGATCCGGTTACCTTTGCCCCTTGGCCCGGCCTGATCACCGAGTATCACCCACCGGGCGGGGCTGGCGTACGGGTAGACTCCGGTGTCTACGGTGGGTTCCGCGTCCCCGCAAACTATGATTCGATGCTCGCCAAGCTGATCTGCCATGGACGCACTCGCGAGGATGCCATCCGCCGGATGGAGCGCGCCCTGGATGAGTTCATTATCGGGGGGATCCGCACCAACATTTCTCTCCATAAGCGGCTTCTGGCTGACCCGGACGTTCGCGCCGGCCGCATGTCAACCCGGACCATCGAGCGGCTCATCGCCAGAGAAATCGAGGGAACCCTCCCGTGACTCCTCGCCCCATCCACGAGCGCAGTACCTCCGTTGGCTCACTGCATACCCGGGTCTTCTCCCCGGAAGGAGCCCCCAAGGGGGTAGTGGTCATGGTTCATGGAGCCTGCACATCGGGGCGTCTCTGGTCCTCCTGGGCGGGGATCCTCGCACAGCGTGGGCTGGAGGTCTGGTGCCCCGACCTCCGTGGCCACGGTCAGAGCGAAGGGAGAAACTGCGTCGAACAGGCGCGCATCGAAGACTACACTGCCGACGTGCTCTCCGTAGTGGAAGCCTCCGGGGGCCATGCCCTCGTAGGACACGACATGGGGGGGATCCTCG
>JANWXX010000104.1 GCA_025057345.1 Polyangiaceae bacterium
ACCGAGGGGGTCACCTGCGCCAGCAGTTCTGGCTCAAAGAGAAGCTGCTTCAGACCCTTGCGCTCAATGGCATCCTGCTGGATCACCACCACCACATCCTTCGAGAAGTAGCGCCGCACGTCCCCTAGCCACGCTGCCAACCGCGGGGCACTTGCGCCGAGCCCTGCACTCCTTCGTTGCCCTTCCGTAGGAGCTTCTTCTAGGTCGTAAATGGCCCCCAGCGCGGCGTCGATCTCACCCATCTCCCGGGAGAGTTCGCCGCCTGCTCCCCCCAGCCGCTCCTCGACACGCTTGCCCAGCACCAGGCGCCAGCGCTGGGTGCGGTTGAACTTCAGCTCCTCGGTCAAGAGGCCCCCCAGAAATGAGGAACGTACAGGATAAGCATGGTGACAGTCCACGATAGCTGGTACCTTCCACCCCGTGCATCTCCTTCGTGCTCGTCTAGCGATCCTTCTTCTGCTCCTTAGCTGCGGTTCCTCCTCCACGGCTCTCCCTCCGGTGGCCCCAGGAGCCGACCTGAGAGCCTCGCAGCAGGGCGAAACCGGGGCAGGAGGAGGCGCCAGCCCGAACGAAGCCCCCAACGCACCGCTCTGGGAGAAGATCCGCGAAGAAGATGGCATCCTGGTGTTCCGCCGGGAGGTGGAGGGGAGCCCGGTAGTGGCATTTCGTGGCGAGGGGGTGATCAATGCACCTATTGCCCGGGTGGCCTTGGTTCAGATGAACCTGGAACGGGGCCCTGAGTGGATCGAGCGGATGAAGGAGGCACGGGTGTTGGAGGCCCGCTCCGACACAGATTTCTTGACCTACTCTCACATTGGTGCACCACCTCTGGTTTCTGACCGAGACTTTGTGAACCAGGTACACATCGAGTACGACCCACCCAATAGAATCAAGTTCAACATCCATTCGGTGGAGGATCCCAAAGGTCCACCGACGGTGGGGGTACGCGGGCAGCTCATCCACAGCAGCTTCGAGCTAACAGCACTAGCCCCGGATCGCACACGTGTCGTCTGCGAGATCCACGCGGATCCGAAAGGCTCCCTGCCCAAATGGGTGGTCAACCAGTTCCAGAAGGGTTGGGCCTTCAAGACTATCTCCCGCATGCGCCAGCAAGTGCAGAAGGGTGACTTGATCGAGCGCGCTCCGCAGATCCGCGACTTGTTGGCGCGCAACGGCTTCCCGCTGTGAGGGCGATCCAACCATCCTGGTCCGTTGGTGCCCATCAAGGTTCCCCCTAGTCGCTCGCAAGGTGGGAGCATCGCATGCTAGTCCTGAACTACCGCGAACCTCCGGTGTGACTGCCGACACCATGATACGCCTCCCCTCCGCGCTCTTGCTTCTGCCCTTCCTCGCCTGCGGGGCTGACCCGCCTGCGGTGTATCTGATCCACGAGCCGCTCCCGGACGAGGAGCCGCCCCTGTGTGGTGGCGCCGGCGGGAGCGGAGGAGAAGGGGGAGCAGCAGGAACCTTGGGGTGCACGGGAGGCGCTGCGGGTGAGTCTGGGAGGGCACCATGATGGGCTTGGCCTTGGGAATCACCGCCTGCCTCCTGGTTCCACTGCTAGCAGCCCTGTTGGCCTCTCGAGAGGTACGGGCGTGGCTCCGGGGCACCGGGAGCATCCGGCAAACCCTCTCCAACGCCGGGGTGGGGGTAACGTTCCTGCTGAGCCAAGCGTTGCTGCGGGGAACCTTGCTGGGCGCTTATGCTGCACTGGCAGCGTTCGTCCCCTGGAAGCTCCCGAACCGAGCTTGGTGGTCTTGGTTGCTGGCCTTTCTACTCCTCGATTGCATCTACTACGTACAACACCGGCTAGAGCACAGCATCCCGTTGCTATGGGCGATCCACGCGGTGCATCACCAGTCCCGCGACTACAACCTGTCGGTGTCGTTCCGGGTAGGGGCGCTAACTTCTCTGTCCACGCTCTTCTTCCACAGCTTCCTTGCCCTGGCCGGCGTCGACTTGGTGATGTACGCAGCGCTGGTCGCAGTCCACGGAGGTCTACTCTTCCTGCTCCACGCCCGCACTCGCTTCACCCTGGGTCCGGGGCGGTTCTTCAATGCACCGATCTTCCATCGAATCCATCACGGTGCGGAGGCAATCTACATCGATAAGAATTTTGGTGGTGTCTTCCTGGTTTTCGACCGGATCTTCGGCACCTTCGCCCCCTTCACGGAGGAGCCCACCTACGGCGTTGTGGGTCAACCCTCTCCTGCCAACCCCCTTGCGGCAAACCTCGCACCTTTCGAGGCTCTGCTGGTCTCGATACGTACTCAGCAGACCCTCCGTGACAAGCTCTTGGCGCTATTCCGGACACCACCTGCGAGCTAATGGGGCTTTAGGGATGCACACGTGCTTGATGGACCCGCAGAAGGCGTCGGGCCCGCAGTCATCCGGGAGCCCAAGGTCACAATCGGGGTCTCCTCCGGCGCCGGCGAGAAGAGCAGGGTCGCTTCCCGTGCCTTCCTCAGCACGGGAGCAGGAGACAAGAAACCACCCGAGGAGGAGCGAGGAGCGACGAAGCCACATGATGGCGAGGCGTATTGACCCCTCGGTGTATTGGGCGCAACCCTCCTGACGACGTCATGGGCATCGTGGGCATCTTTGGACGACCCTACATCGACCTAGAACCCTTCCTCGATCTGAGCGCACTACCCATCCTCCACGAGGAGATCTGCCTGGGTCTCGCGCAGGTTCCAGTAGAGTACACCGGAGGGAGCCACCGGAGCATGGGGATCATGCCCCCGTCGCGAGCCCACGAAGCCTACAAGGATTATGGAGAGGTCATTCGAGGGATGAGTCGGGAGGAGTTCATCCGATTCGTGGCCCTGGCGGAGAATCCTGGACGCTTCGACCCGGAGCGACGCCACGAGTACCGATTCGGCGAGGAGCAAGACTACCTCCTTTCCCGCAAGCAAATGCGGTATTTGAGCTATCGCTATGGGGTCTACTTCCCCTGGAAGGTCTACTACGAAATGATCCCGAATCTCTACTGGGACGAGAAGAGTTCATCGGAGGGCAAAGCGTTCACCCGGGAGGCGCGGATGTTCTTCCCACGGACCGTGGCCTTTGTCCAAAATCTGCCGTTCCAGCAGATTGGACGGTGCAACATCATGGGTTTGGAACCCAATGATCACGGCACCGTCCACCGGGATGGGGATCCTGCCCTGAAGACCGAGGTCGACCACTTCATCACTTTCTGCCCCGGGGGCGACAAGTGCCTTTTTCTCTGGTGTGAAGATACTCGGACCGAGCTCCCTATCGACCGGCGAGCCTACTGGTTTAACGACAGCGACTACCACGGAGTCAAGGCGGCGCCTTGGTTCCGCTACTCGGTGCGAGTAGACGGAGTGTTCAAGGAAGATTTTGTAGAGAAGATCCGGTCTACCTGTTAGCGTCTCCTTGGGATGGCGATACAAAAGCTTTACCAGCTCGGAGTAGCTGCAGCAGCGACTCTGATCCTCCTGATGCTCTCGCTGCTTGGGCAGAAGCTCTTCGGGCGTTCCCTCCGAGAGGATCTGGGCAAAGAGACACGGCACGGGGGCTGCTCCAAGTGGGCCATGTTCTCGGGGTTTTCCTCATTGTAGGGTCCATCGTGGCGGGGAGCGTGACCGGGGAGGATCCCAAAAAAGACGCTCTTTGGGTGCTCACCTTCGGAGGAGCCTCGGTGGCGCTGCTGGAGGTGACCGGTGCGCTGGGGGTGAAGTTGCTGCTCCAATCAAAGCTCACCTCGGAGATCGATCGAGGGAACACTGCGGCAGGTCTTGCCGGAGGTGCCCACCACCTGGCCACTGCAGTGATCATCTCCAAGAACCTCAGCGGAAACGATCTGCACGCTCTAGCCATCTCTCTGGTGTTCTTCGTACTCGCTCAGGTGTCTTTTCACCTGTTCGTGATCCTCTTTCGCGCACTGACCACCTATGACGATAGTGAGGAAATCCTGGGAGAAAATATGGCCGCCGCCCTCAGCTACAGCGGGCTTGCGGTGGGCGTTGGGCTAGTGGTGGGCAACGCTTCCGAGGGTCAGTTCTCCGGGTGGATTCCCTCGCTCAAGGGTTACGGGCTCGCGCTACTCTGGAGCCTCGTGTTCTATCCGGTGCGGCAACTCTTGGTGCAGGGCGTGCTGCTCGGAGCAAGGCCAACGCTCCGGGGGGGGCCCCTCGACGAAGCCATCGGCCATGAGCGAAACGCAGGGCTCGGCGCCCTGGAGGCCCTCAGCTACATTGCTACGGCACTGCTGCTCGCGAAGGTGATGTGAGGATCCCATGAGCGAGCCCTACGAGTGCTTGGCCGAGCGACTCCTGGACACAGGAATTTTCTCCGACCCCTGGATCGAGGGGCATCCGAGATTCCGAGCAGCACCGGTGGTGCTATCCACGAGCGAGCGGGACGAGCTATACCGGGTAGCCGAGCAAGTAGCGGCGGTCTACAATGAGGCCTGCCGCGTGGTGGACGTGAGCGAAGAACTCCTCGACGATTTCTTCAAGCTGACGCCAGCACAGAAGCTCATGTGGGAAGCTTCCCGTCCCTTCTGGCACGGGCTGGCTAGAGCAGACGTGTTCCTAACGGAGGAGGGGCCAGCGGTATGCGAGCTCAACTGCGACACGCCCACCGGGGAACCGGAGGCGACGCTGCTCGGTAGGTTGGTAGAGGCTCCTGCAGGGGGCGAAGATCCGAATGGGGCACTGCGTGAGAGGGTTCTCGCCATGGTAGAGGAGGTAACCCGAAGTACCCTGGGCGACGACCTCCCGGACAGACGCACCCTAGGGATCATCTACCCAACGGAACTCACGGAGGATCTCTCCGTGGTGCGACTCTATCGGCGGTGGTTCGAGGAGCAAGGCTGGTCCGTGGTCCTGGGAGCGCCCTACAACCTGACCCGGGGCCAGGCGGGAGAAGTCCTGCTGTTTGAGGAGCCATGCCACGCCATCCTGCGGCACTACAAGACGGACTGGTGGGGAGAGCGCCGACCCGTGTGGCTGGACGAGCCCCCGTTCCCGGACCCAGACCCCCTAGGGGAGCCACTGATGGCGCTACTGGTAGCACCCCTTTCGGGGCAGTGCGCCGTGATCAACCCGTTCGGGGCCGTGCTGGCTCAGAACAAACGAATGATGGCCTTCTTCTGGGAAAAGATGGACTACTTCTCCCGCAGCTCTCAGGGGGTGATCCGCAGATACATCCCCTATACCTGCCGCTTGGAGTCTCTGCTCCGAGAGCAGCTAGAGGCAGAACGGGAGCAGTGGGTGCTGAAGTCGGACTACGGAGCTGAAGGGGATGAAGTAATCGTAGGTCCACAAACTCCCCAGGCCGTCTGGGAGGAATCTCTGCGGCAGGCAGCCCCGGGGAGGTGGGTCGCACAGCGTTACTTCCAGGCTCGGGAGACACCGGAAGGAGAGACGATCAACCACGGTGTCTTCCTAGTCGCAGGCCAGGCGAGCGGGCTCTACGCTCGGGTACAGAAGGGCGCTACCAACACGCTTGCCCAAAGCGCGCCGGTATTCATCCAGGACAGGGCAAAGGACGTATGAACGAGCCATTTGAACGTACGCATTTCTCAGTGAAGCCTGGCATCATCGGCGCCCGCTGGTGGCAGGAGAGCTTGGCGATCTCCGGCGATCCAGTGCTACGAAGGCAGGCACTCCAGTCCTTGGCGGTCGTAGGGGTGTCGATCTTGGGGGTAGGCGTGATCGGCTCGGCCACTTGCACAAGTGCGGCCATCTCCATCGCATCCCTCCCTTTCGAGGAAGAGAACACCCGACTGGAGAAGCGGGATGCACTCGCCACCCAACGTGACTACGGGTGGAACTTCGGCGCAGAAACTGAGCCCCTGACTTTCGATGGGCAGACTTATGCTCCCTTCGATCGATCGGCACTGCTCACCCTGGTTAACGATATGGCACCGACTACCCCGGCACTTCGGCCTTACTATGTGCCAACCTTGTTCCAATCGATCGTTGGTGTACCTAAGATCCTCGTTCCAGGGAACACAAATCCGCCGAAGCTGAAGGATGTGTTGGTACCCATCCAGACAGCGGCGATGAAGGAGGCCTACCGGCAAGGGAAGGCGCTTGCCTCCCTCTTCGAGGGAACACCGGGGGATCGTATCGTGATTGTCGACTTGGAAGGTCCGCTATCGGTGGCTTTTGCAGCCGGGGCCTCCTCGGTGATGGAGCCAGTCTTCGTGTTCGACAACTGGCCCCACCCTCTCGGCGTCGTACCTGCGCATCTGACGCTGGCTGCTGTTGCCCACTACCAGCCGCTCTTCCTCCGCACCAAGAGCACCCGGAAGGGACCAGGCTATCCGATCTTCGTCCTCGATCGGGCTCGCCTCAACCCGTACAACAACGAACAAACCCAATTCGACAACCGCTATGTCGCGCGGCTTCCCCCCTTCTCTGGACTCAAGGCGCTCAACGATAACAAGGTGCTCTACGTCAACCCAAGCGCATCCTTCAACCGGGAGGCAGACGATCTCAATGCAGACTTGGTCGAGTATGCTCGCAATGGGCTCGATGTGAGGATGGTGGGAGCCGGTGATTTCCGAGCAGATCCGTCGTCTCCCTCATCGCCCCCTGCCGGAACATCTCCATCGGCAACTCCGGACGATTGGCCCCCCTTTTACTATGCAGGCAGTGCTGACAGCCATGAGGGCTTCTGGAACAACTACCCATGGAATCCCCCACGCAAGCCAGTACGTCAGCCCCCTAGCGGTGTATCTCCCGCCATCACCAACTACCGCCCTTCTCCGAGAGCCACGATCTACTCGAACGCTGGAACCGGAACCTCCAAAACCAAGCCTTCCTCCATCGGCACCGTACCGGTGGTGGTGGCTGCTGCCACAGGTGCTGTTGTCGGAGTCGCTGTTTCCCGCAGCGGCTCCTATGGTCGTTACTCCAGCTCTTGGGGGGGTGGTTGATGTTCTACTCTGTCTTCGCCATTGAGGTCGCTCTTACTTATGACGCCCAGAGCCAGGTCCGCTCTGAGCTTCGTCGGCTGATCTCCGAGCACTCGCACCTCACCTCCTACGCCCAGAAAGCTTGGTTCTACAGCGTCGCAACCGACCTTTTGCTGCGAGAAGCCCCCTTCTTCGAGCGAGGTTGCTGGGACTATTTCGACAACGAGAGCGCCTTGGACAAATACAATGAATGGTGCGGCGGGCTACTCAAGGAGGAGGGAGTCAGATCGACCCCTTCTCTCCCCGAGGGGCGCGGTCCTTACCGGGCCTCCGGCGAGTCCCGCTACATGACCTTCACCATGGCGTTCCTGCTAGTACGGGGCAGCAATTCGGACAGAAACTTGGCCGCACGATGCAACATCCCCCCGTCGAACCTCTGGCGACGAGACGTGTTTACCCACCTGCTCCAGGGGATCCGCCTATTCAACTTTGCCAGCATCCGTTCCGACGTGGTCTACATGATCCCCAACCAGGATGACTACGGGCTGACGCCAGAAGACATGCAGTCGGAGAAATTCAATTACCTGCGGGTGCTGGTGTGAGCTAGCTTGGCCATACGGCAGCGAGGCGTTCGAGCGAGCCCATGTTGCAGCAAGGTAGGCGACGATGAGTGCCGAGCTCTGGACGGTCGGGCGGGTGATCCGCTGGGCGACGGACGATTTCAAGTCCCGTGGGATCGAATCACCCAGGCTAGATGCGGAACTCCTCCTAGGGCAGGTACTTGGCATCGATCGGATTCGGATCATCACCGACGCCCAGCGCCCCCTGACCAGCGAAGAACTGGGACGAATGAGAGAACTGATCCGCCGGCGCCGTACCCACGAGCCTATCGCATATCTGCTAGGCCGACGCGAGTTCTACGGGCACACCTTTCTGGTGAACCACCATGTACTGATCCCACGCCCCGACACCGAAACCCTTGTGGAGGTCGCTCTCATCCGCACCCGCCACCGCTCCCTCTACGGGCGGATGCTGGATCTTTGCACCGGCTCCGGGTGCGTCGCCATCTCCTTCTCCCGGGAGCGCCCCAACTGGCACATCTGGGGCACCGACATCTCCTCCGTTGCCCTCGTCGTTGCTCGGCAGAACGCCCTGCAACTAGGAGCCATCTGGAATGTCTCCTGGCGAGAAGGTGACTTGTTCGAACCTCTCCCTTCTGGTGCCCGCTTCGAACTCATCACAGCCAATCCTCCCTACATCCCTGACACGGAGATCCCTAGCCTTGACCCTACAATCCGCAACTTTGAGCCGCAAATCGCCCTCTGCGGAGGGCCCGATGGTCTTATGATCACCCGCCGTATTGTCGAACAGGCCCCTCGTTTCCTGTCTCCTGGCGGTGTGCTCGCGCTGGAGATCCTGACGGATACCGGATCCATGGTGGCGGAACTCTTCTCGCAACAGGGCTTCCGCGAGGTCCAGGTGACTCGTGATTACGGGGGTCGTGAGCGGGTCGTGAGCGGCTTGCTCTTACTGCTGGAACGAAACCAGGGCTCACCTCGCTCGATAGGAAACTTCATGAAAATTCAGCCTGCCGAAGCACTTCGCCGTACCACCCCAAGCCTACTCCCCAACCAACTCCTGCTAGGATCCCCTTCCTCCCTTTCCGGCCCAGAACCCTTTGCCCGAGTCTTGGGGTGCATAGGGCGCCGTATCGACGAGGGGGAGAAGGCGCTGGACCGGGCGGCTGCCATTCCCACTAGCTCCATGGACCCAGGGGAGCTACTAGCGCTCCAGGCCCAAGTGTACCGGTATACCGAGGCGGTGGACTTGGCGACCAAGCTGGTGGAACGGACCACCAGCGCGGTAAAGACCACCCTGCAGAGCCAGTAGCCCGAGCAAGACAACAGGTGTGGTACTTTGTCCCTCGTGGAACAGGTTTCGCCTCTCCGGGTGCTGGTTGCCATGAGTGGTGGCGTCGACTCCTCGGTGGCAGCAGCGCGGTTGGTCCGGGCAGGGTATGAAGTCATCGGCGTCACCCTGCACTTGTGGGATTACCCAGACGACGGCTCGGTGCGCGGCCGCTGTTGTGCTCCAGAAGATCAGCACGACGCCCGGAGGGTAGCGGATGTCTTGGGCATCCCCCACTATGCCTTCGACCGCCGCGTCGATTTTCTCCGAGAGGTGGTGGATCCATTTGTCGAGGCGTACCTTGAGGGCGAGACGCCAAGCCCATGCGTGGCCTGCAACCGAGGGGTCAAGATGCGAGAGCTGTTTGCGCTCGCAGACCGGCTGGGAGCTCGCAAGGTAGCCACAGGGCATTATGCCCGAGTGCTTCAGGAAGGCCCCTACCGACGGCTTGCCCGCGGCCGAGATCGTTCCAAAGACCAAAGCTATTTTCTCCATACATTGAACCCTAGCCAACTGGAACGCTTGGTATTGCCGCTAGGCGAATCGACCAAGGAGCAGGTTCGAGCAGAGGCACTGGCGCTTGGTCTTCATGGAGCCGCCAAGGGGGAGAGTCATGAACTCTGCTTCGTTCCGAATGGTCGCTACGATACCTTCGTCGAGACGCGCGCCGGGAGCAAGGTGCGCCCCGGTCCCATCCTAGATGCCTCTGGGCGCGAGGTGGGCCACCACGGAGGAGTCCACCGCTTTACCATCGGGCAGCGTAAGGGGCTTGGGGTAGCGTTGGGGCAACCCGTCTTCGTGGTAGGAATCGATGCAGTGCGGGGAGCAATCCGCCTAGGTCCCCGAGAAGCGCTGAGGGTGGGCGGGGTCCAGGTAGAGGAGTGGGTCCAGGGGCCCGGGTGGCCTACCGAGCACGAGGCAATGGTGCAGGTACGGGCCCGACACGAGGGGGCGGAGGCCCGAATCGTGACCAGTACTGAAGGCAACGCAACGGTGTTCTTCCAAAAGCCCGTGGAGGGGGTATCCCCTGGGCAGTACGCGGTGGCCTACGCAGGAGAGGTAGTGATTGGAGGAGGACGAATCTCTCGGACACTCCCTTCCCAAGCAACCTATGCCATGGAGATGCGGCCATGAAGGCTGTTGGTCCGCTGATGATGCTGGTGCTTGTCTCCTGCTCTGTGGGGGAAGGCCAGGGAGAGGTGACCAGCGATCGGCTCCTAGCCAAAGGTTGCTTCGACGGTCCTTACCGCCTGAAACCCACTTTCTTCGCCACTTCTCCTTACCGTCAAACTCAAACGATCCGGCTCCAGCGAACGGATGAGCTGATCGACAATGTAGATGGGGTACAAATCCTCGTGAGCGACACCGCCCAAGTACGAGGGAAGCTGGGACAGCCCCTGAAGGTGGGGCTCCCCCCAGGAGTCCAGCCCCCAGGCGTACCCATTCCCCAGAACCCAGACCCACCCTTTATCCAACTCTCGCTGTACCTCCATGAAACCTGCCATGGCCAAAACATCACCCTCCATGCCCTCCAGGGAACAATCACCTTTCAACACATCTTTAGCGGGGATCGGATTGAGGAGGACGCAGACGACCGGCTCTCGGAAGCCTCCTTCGAAGTGGAGGTGGCCGACCCACGGGATCAACCTCCGCAAGGCGGGGAGGTACCATCTGAGAAACGATCTAAGCTGAAAGGCTGGTTCCGTTTCTTCTTCGAGCGGGGGCAGCCGGCCCAACCGTTCCCCTGAAAGCACAAAAGCGAGCAGATCGTTGAAACTGCTCTTGGAGCACGGTACTCTCCCAAGGACGACAAAGGGTTTTCGCTTGGCACCTCGAAGGTTCGCTCAGAAAGTGCTTGCGTTCGCTCTGATGGTAGCCAGCCCCGGCGTCACGGCGCTGGGCTCCTCGGTAGCTTGGGCGCAAGGAGACAATGACAGCAAAACGAACGCTCCCAAGGGGACACTTGCCCAGGCTGCCGAGCTGTGGGAGCGGGCCATGCTAACCGAATCGGCACCGCTCTACGAAAAGGCGCTTAAAGAGGGGGGGTTGTTCCCCGCCGATGTAGTCCTCGCCTATGCTCGCATCGGTACAGTCCAAGCATTGCTCAAGAAGAAGGAAGCTGCACTAAGCTCCTTCCGGGTGGCGGCGGTGATCAATCCTGCCTTCGAACTGCCGAGTGAGTCGGGCAAGCTCGCCAAAGACTTGTACGAGAAGGCTCGCAAGGAGGCTGCAGCTCAGGGGGGGAAACTGGAGGTTAGCATCCAGGCTCCCGAATGGGTCGATGCCAACCAAACCTTCCAGGTGACTGCCAAGATCGAGGAAGCATTCGCCCCGGTGGTGGAGAAGATCGGCATTGAGGTCAAGGACACCATGACCAAGAGCAAGGAGTGGAAAAGCGACCAACCCTCCACTTCCACCGTGGCCTTCGACGTCCCTGCCCGCTATGTTCCAGGCTCGACCACCTTGCTGGTGCGTGTTTCCGCCCTTGATCAATACGGGAACCGATGGGCTATGCGGGAGGCCCGGGTCAAGGTGCGGGAGTCCAAGGTGGTGGAGGCCCCCCCGGAGGCCCCTCCCGTTGAAGAGAAAAAATCCAAGGGGTTCTTCTCGACGCCATGGCCTTATACCATCGGTGGGGTCGTGCTGATCGGAGCTGGAGTTCTCTTCTTTGCGATGCGTTCCCCAAGCGAGGTGCCAGTAGGTGCACCGGTCTGGAGGTGACCGGCGCTATGGCCCATCAACGCCCCATTGCCACGACCCAAAGCCTCTCCCTCGACTCTTACACGGGCCCGAATGGCCATCGTGTTCCTACCTATGGGACGTTCTTCCTTGGGCGCTACCGAGTGGTCGATGAGATTGGCGTCGGTGGGATGGCCTCGGTGCACCTAGCAAGGCTGGATGGGGCCGGCGGTTTCCAGAAATGGGTGGCCATCAAGCGGATTCACCCGCATTTGATTGAAGATGACCAATTCGTCGACATGTTTCTGGACGAGGCCCGGATCGCTGCTCGGATCAACCACGCCAACGTAGCGCAAGTGTACGAGCTGGGCGAAGGTGAGGGAAACTACTGGATCGCCATGGAGTACCTCCACGGCGAGCCGCTTCGAGAGGTGATGCGGGCAGTGGAGGAGGGCGCACCACCGATGGCCTACGAGGTAGCGGCCCGGATCATCGCAGAGGCCGCCGAAGGGCTCCACGCCGCCCACGATCTCCGAGGAAAGAACGGGGAGCCGTTGGGCCTGGTGCATCGGGATGTAACCCCCCACAACATCTTCATCACCTACGAAGGGCAGGTGAAGGTCGTCGATTTCGGCATCGCCAAGGTGGCCGGTCGGCTATCAAGCACCCGGGCAGGCACCCTCAAGGGAAAGCTAGCCTACATGTCCCCCGAGCAAGTTCAAGGCCGAGAGATCGACCGCCGCACAGACATCTTCGCCCTCGGCGTAGTACTCTGGGAGTTGACCGCCAACCAACGACTTTTTCGCACAGACAGTGACCTAGAAACCCTGGAAAAGGTGCAGGCATGTCAGATCCCCAGGCCAAGCCAGCTCCGCCGGGATTACCCCATCCAGCTAGAACAGATCATCCTGAAGGCCCTTGCCAAGGATGCCAATCAGCGGTTCCAAACGGCCCGTGATCTCTCCCGAGAACTCCAAAAATTCCTCCTCTCGCGGGGCATGCTCATCGGCCCTGAGCACGTCTCCGATTACGTCCACCACATCTTCGGCGAACGGATCCGCAAGCGCGACGAGCATCTGCGCTGGGCCGCTGAGGTGACCCAAACCATCAACATCAGCGAGTTTCAACGGCAGCAGGAGGTTGTTGAGTCTGCAGATATTAGCATGGTTTCCCACAATTCCGAGGTGCTTCCTACACGAACCCCCCAAGGCCCCCAGGCTCTCCCCGGGCTAGCCCCAGCACCCCGTGCCATTGAAACAGGGCTCCCCCCCCCAGCTCTCCCGACCGGACCACTCCCGGCGCCCCGACCGCCGATCCCCAAGGGGCCCCAGC
>JANWXX010000105.1 GCA_025057345.1 Polyangiaceae bacterium
CCCTTGGAAAGATTTCTCCGCACAGCGAGTAAGACCGTCAAGGGTGGTTTTGGGTGACTTCCCTCTAGCGCGCTGCACCTTTAGCGTTTTGTTCTTGAAGTCGAGGTCGAAGCTGAAGGAAACCTTGCCAGTAAGACCCAACGCCGAAGGGCATCGAGCCAGTTCCTTGAGACGAGGCTCAAAGATGCTCTCGACAGGAAGCTTGTCACAAATTTCCGTCGTTTTGCCTTTCGCATCCCGACAACGGGAGATCTCAGGGGCACTCAGGGTAACCCTCTGTTCGCTGGAAAGGTTCCCCTCAGGGGAGGCAAGAACGGCGCTAGCTCCAGGGATCGGACTTGATACGGTCGTTGTTCCCGAGAGAGAGGTTTTTCCTGGAGCCGCACTTCCGGCGGCGGCACGGGGAGCATCCAAAGGTGGGGTTGGCCCCAGGGAGATTCCTGCAAGGCGGGGCCAAGCCACGCCGATCAGGAAGCCGAGCACCGCGACCCCACCGACGCGACCCCAGGCAGGGCGGTCCTCCTCCGGAGAAGGCAACTCAACACGGGGCAAATCTCGGCTACTCACGGGGGTTGACCCGCTCTAGCATGATTTCTCTGGTTGGGGCCACTCGATGGCGTTCACGCTCACAGGTTGCTAGCTCAATGGCCTCCTTCCCTCCTGCCTCTGTACCCCCTGCCGGCACCTGGGTACTTCGGGCGCTGACCTGTTGGTACGCACCCAGGTGATCCTCACCTGGATCTTAGGCTTGGTGATGGTCGCGGTGCCGCTGTACTTGTGGCGTCGCCCCAAGGCCGAGGCAGCTACCGAGGCTGCTCAAGTGCTCCAAGGCCGGAGGCAAGGACAAGGTGCCCACCGTAAAATACAAAGCACCGACGCAAGACTGGTTGCAGATCCCCTACGTGCATCAGAGGTACCAGTCTCGGTAATGGCCACCTACCCGTGAAAGTCTCGGTAATGGCCACCTACCCGTGAACGCTGCCGCCCCTGGTAGGGGCCAACCTGGCATGGTCGTTGTGTATGACCGCTGTTGCAGAGGTGCTTGCGATCAGTTGCGCCTTACTTGTCGGGAAAGGCGGTCCAGCCGGCGAATTCGCTGCAATCCGTACCGCAAGCACCAATAAAATCCACCTTATCGAAGAAGATGTCGTCAGGGCTCTTGCTGCCGGTTAGGGCGGGGCTACCGGCGGTTTGCTTGAGATCGATGGCAGTGATGGCTACCGAGCCGAAAGCGATCTTGGCTAGGTCTTCGGTACGGTTGCCCAACTTGGTGTCCAATGCCCAGGTACTCTCGATGAGGCCCTTGTCTTTGTCGGCGTCGCCCTCGGCGAAGTTGTTGGTGTTGGCGAAGATGGAGTTGAAGATCCCAAGAGTGCCGTTGCCTGCATGGATGGCTGTCTGATCACCTTCGATATCCAGGCCAAACCTGGGCAAGCCAACGATCAGGGCATTGTGGATCTTGCCGCGAGTGCCGCGGCGCAGCAGCAGGCCGTTGCCCACGGCACCAGTGACCGATTTGCCCACCAGGGTAAGGTGCGAGAAGGTTGGGTCAGAGAAGGGTTCAGCAGATGGGTTTTTCAAAGCTTTTGTAGAAGATGCTCCCTGCAACCACCTCATCGGCAGTAGGGAAGAACTCGTAGCGCAGATCAAGGTTGGTGATCTTCGACCGATCAAGCCTAGGGTTGCCTCGAATGCGGATAGCGTTGAAGAAATCCTGGAACAACGCGAAGGGTACTACCTCCTGTAGTTGAGGGCGTGCCACAGTGCACGTGGCAGCGAGGCGCAGATGGCTCCGATCCCCCAAGCTGAGAACGATGCTGGTCGCAGGGAGCATGTCGGTCTGCTGGTAGCCTCCCTCCACGGGTGGGGCTTGGGGGTTGAAGGGGTCGCGCGAAATCAGTGATAGACGACCATCTTCCAGGCGCGAACCGATGCTCAGGCGAACCCGTTTCGACAGGCTTACGTCGCTCATCAGGTAAGCAGCCAGCACGCGCTGATCAGCAGTGTAGGCATCGGTAGGGTTGGTGTTCTCTCCCAGCAGCATACACTGGCCAGCGTTTGCGGGCGAGAGAAGCTGATTGATCGGCAAAAGGAGCACCTCAGCGCACCCAGCACCCCGTTGCTGCTGAAAGCGGAAGCGCTTCGACCCAAAGATCCGATCCTTCCACTGCCCCATACCGCCGACCTTGATCTTGATGGTCTTGTCTCGGTCAATCGGCAGGTCATAGTCGAGCCCGCCTCCCTTGAGGTCTTCGCGCTGGCTGGCAAAGAAGTGGTTTGTCCCATCATCAAGACGCGCGGTAGAGATACGCTTCGGAGGCGTCTCGTAGACCGTCAAAAAGTTGGGTTCGTCACGGCGAGCACGGCCCGCAAAGAACTGCCAGCGCAGTTCTGGCTCCTGGATGCGATGCTCGCCGACAAGCTGGCCAAATGTCAGCATGCGCTCAACCCAGCGGGCCGTACTGAGCGCTTGGATGATGTTGCGTTCCTGCTCGAACCCTTGAAGCTGTGGGGTTTCATCGTCAGTGCGGCATGCCAGCAATCCGGTGAAGCCAAGGCGGTGGCCTTGGGCAATTTGGTAGGTTAGGGTGCCGAGGGTCGAGAGGGTGATGACCTCGGTGGAGCGCGTGCCGTCGAACTTGAACTTAGGCTGGAGGCTGTCAGCATCGAGAAGGTAGAGGGCTTGGGTTTCGCTGTGCCGGTCGTAGCGTCGCCCGTAGGAGGCTGCCACCAGCCACCTCAGGGGCCGTTCGGCGATCTGGTGCTGGTTGCCAACAACCAGCGACAGGGTTGTGTGTGGAGGGGTGAAGCTCTCTTGTAGGCGCCGACCTTGTTGCGAGAGCGATTCGGCCTTGGCTTCGTTATCGGCAGGGTTTTGGTTATCGACCCGCGTAGGTCCGATCCGCGCAGGCAGCTTGCGTCCTCCATCATCGGTACCTAGCCAGTTGGTTGTGCCGCCCGGATAGGTGGGGCGTGAGCGGAATGTGCTCTGGCTGTTGAATCCGCTGATGGCCGAGGCCGAAAAGATAAAGCGGGTCGGCATCTGGCATGTGTTCAGGCGTACCGAGCCACCTGTGAAATCGGCTGGCATGTCGAGCGAGTATGTCTTGAGCACGGTAAGGTTGGCCAAAATGCCGACGGGAAAGATGTCTAGCCGCCTCCCGTATGGACTCCTGCCATCCCCTTGTCTTGTGAGGGGTCGGCCTCCTTGGGTTTCTCTTGGGAGATCTCCTTGGGTGCCTCCAGTGGTCTGGGTGGGGCTGCGTTTGGATTAATCTTCACTGTCTTCGGAACCAGTGCCGGCGGTGCTGGAGGCGCCGGCGTGGGAGGCGGAGGTTCCGGAGCATGAGGTTGGGAGGCCAGCTTGACATCAAGCACTTCCTCGGTGCTCTCCATGGAACGGACTGCCTCCGCAGGTTCTGCGGCGGCGGCTGCGATCAGCACGACCCCAAGCAACCCCGAGGAGAGAAGCGATGAGAGTGCCAGGCGTTTTTTGTGGTTCAACGCCTGCTGTTGCTCTTGAAACGCTTCAAAGGCCATGACAGAGAAAGGCACAAGCAGGGAAGCTCCACAGGCTTCTCGATCACCCGCATCGTGTTGCGAGGCGCACCCTGCCTTGTCGATATGTCGCTTGGATAACTTGTGTGTGCCGTCTTGATGACGAGGCTATCTCGGTGATGAAGTTTTGGATAGTAATGTGCCGTCTGGGTGACGAAGCCGATGCAACGGTGTCTTGCTGTGGTGCTCGTGCCGTTCGCACTGTGGTGCCAGGTTTTTTGAAGCTGTGGTGTCATGCTCCTGCATGAACCACTACCCTGTGGGCTCATTCGTAGGATCACCGTCCTCATCCTGGGCGTCCCACCCTCTGCTTGCTCTCTCCATCCAACAAAAAGCGCAAGGTGGGACGATCTTACTCTACCCCCTCCACCCTGAGGGGTGAGGCCCGCCGCGCGCAAGCGTTCCTGTTGTTTGCCGCCAAAGTAGCCATCTACGATTGGCTAGGCTCCTCGGGGTGATAGAGCGCACAGCGTTTCGCTGGCGCAAACGCTTCGAGGTCACCGACCCCGTGGCTCCTATCAGGTACGTGTGCCACGGCACGCTCACCTTAGGCAAGAGCACGGCCTTGCCTTGTTTGGAAGGTCCCTACGCGCAGCGACAAGCTGACGTTCACGCGCAAGGACAACCAGCCAAGTTGGAGACACGGTCGGGGATGCGGCGAAGGGAGGGTGCGCCGACGAGCGGAAGGAGCTGGGCGAGGGGGGTCAGTGCTCGTTCGAGGAGGAGCCCCAAAGAACAGACCCGCTCAGGAGGCGACCACCGACCCCTCAAGCCTGTCCAAAGCCATGGCCTTCTGGTTGGGGATGGTTTACGAACAACCAAGCACCAGCAGCAGTAGGTATGTCACTGTCCCCGACAGCATCAGCGCGCCGCCGGCACCTCCGAGCGCCAAGGCGATCCGCTTCAAGAGGGGGAGTGGGCGAGTTACCCAGAGGTGGGCTCCGAACGTGAGCGGTGCCGGCAGAAAGAGGCCAGAGACGGCTAGATAGAGGGTGACGTCGTTCCACATGCGCTGGCGACCGACCGAGTCAAGGCGCTGCCGGTCCCACCGGAGCAGCAGCCCCGTGGTGGTAGAACCTACAACCCAGGACAGAAGGGTCGCTAGCAGCTCGTCTCCCATGGGATCAGACCGGAGCAGGACCGCCCAAAGCGCCGGCGAAGCGGGCGAGCCAGACTCCTAGCACGAGAAGTAGAAACCCCCACAGCAGGGCGTTGCTTCGGGGGCCAAGGCGCTCGTCGACCCACCCCCAGCGCCCCTGGATCACAAAACCGAGGGCGTTTCCCCCAAGGTAGCTCCCTAGGAAGAGCAAGATGAGTGGAGCCAATGGGTGAAATCGGAGCATTCCCCCCAAGTCGCCCCGCAAAAGAGCAAGCGTAGCACGGGTCATGCCGCATCCCGGGCAAGGGAGGTGGAGGGTGAAGGCGAGCGGGCAGGGAAGAAGCCCAAGGAAGATCAGCGCTGCTGCCGCGAGGGCAATAGCGAGGATCAAGAAGAAGCGCCGAAGGGGCGAGGTAGGGGCGGCAACCCAGCGGAAGCTTGGCGGTAGGGGCACGGGGGTAGAGGATGGGAGATTCAAGTGGAGCGCGCCCCCAGATGCCGCCAGATCTCGTTGGCGTCTTTGGGAATCATGTACGGCCCGAAGAAGAGGTAATAGAGCAGATTTCCCTCACCCTGGACTGGCGTTCCAGCTTTGGCTCGCGCCTCAGCCATCAATTGGGGCATGCCCAGCACCGGAATCAGGGGAAGGATGAGCCAGAGAATGGAAGCTTTCTTTCCGTTGCCAACGAAGGCGTTGAGCTCATCCTCAAGGGCCTTAAGCTGCACGCATCCGATGGGGAAACAGACCAGGCAGAGGAGCAGTGTTGTAACTGGGTTCCGGATGGTCCCGACGGGCCCAGGAGCTGCAAGACCCATGTTTCCCGCAGGGACCATGTGCCCTGCTCCAGCCAGAACCATCGCTCCAGAAGGTGCGTGAACGCCTGGAGTTGGGGTTTGTGCGGACCCAGCTCCAAAGCTGCCGGCAGGGCCCCCAGCAGGAGCTACAGGTGCACCGTACCCACCTCCGGTTGGGGGTGCTTGGTAGCCTCCTCCAGGAGGAGGAGCCCCGAAGCCCCCTGGTCCTGCAGGAGGTATGCTGAGGCCTTCTGGTGAAGCTGCTGGAGGTTCAGGGGCAGGCTGAGGAGCACCAAAGGGCGTACCACCGCCAAAGTTGGGAGAGGGGGGAGGAAAGGCGGGAGGGGGACCATCCGCCACAAAGGTGCTTCCCATAGGATTGACCCCCGCAGCGCCTCCAGGAGGGGCAAAGCTATGCCCTGGCCCGGCAGTTTCTGGAGGTGCAGGAGCTGCACCTACGGCAGGGGGAGCAATGCCAACAATTGTCCCCTTCATTTGACGTCGGGCGGCGACTTGATCCACCGGAGGAGGTTCCGGAGGGGGGGGAGCCGCAGGCAGAGGGTTAACCCCCCCGGCGACCGGAGGGTTGACCATGAGCATGGTCCCCTTGAACTTCGGGGCAGCCGCACCCTTGAGGTTGAAGCCACAGTTGCTGCAAGTCGTTGCAGTGTCAGGGTTCTGGGCCCCACAGTTCGGACAATACAAGCCACACCTCCATCAACAGAACGCCCCCCTTTGGGGCGACGAGAGCCTACCCCCACAGGTCAAGCCTCACAAGGTATACGCGACTTGAGATGGAAATGAGCCGTTGAAAGTTGGGGAGGGGGCCACTAGCGTTCCTCACCAGTTATGCCTTTCGCCCTAACCCCTGAGCGCGAGCGCGAGTTCGCGGACATTCTCTCGCGCTACCCCAACAAGATGGCGGCGACGATCCCAGTGTTGCACCTCTGTCAGGAGCAAAATGGCTGGATCTCCGACGACGTCATCGCCTTTGTAGCGCAACGCTTGGAAGTCTCCACGGCCCATGTGCAGGGAGTGGTGACGTTCTATACCCTCTTCAACCAGAAGCCCGTAGGCAAGCATACGATCTGGGTGTGCCGCACCCTATCTTGCGCGCTACGTGGGGCAGATGACGTGCTTCGCCACTGCGAGAAGCGCCTCGGCATCCATGAGGGAGAAACCACCAAGGACGGCAAGATCACGTTGAAGACTGCCGAGTGCCTGGCTGCCTGTGGACAGGCACCGATGATGCAAGTCGACAAGACCTTCCACGAGAACCTTACCCTCGCGGAAGTGGATCGCATTCTCGACAACCTGCGCAAGTCGTGACGAGCCGAGAACAAGGAGCGCCATGATCAAGAGGACCAACCTGATCTCCCGTACTTATGACCTCCCCAATGGTTATTCGCTGGCAGCTTACGAGTCGGTGGGGGGTTACAAGTCTGCTCGCAAGGCCCTAGCCATGAGCCGTGATCAAGTAGTAGCTGAGGTGCGCGCTGCCAACATCCGAGGCCGAGGTGGTGCAGGCTTCCCCTGCGGAGTCAAGTGGGGCTTCATGCCCAAAAACTCCAACAAACCTCACTACTTGATTGTCAACGCCGACGAGGGAGAGCCTGGCACTTTCAAGGACCGCACCATCATGGAGAAAAACCCCCACTTGGTCATCGAGGGGTGCATCATCGGCTGCTATGGAATCGGTGCCCACGCGGCGTACATCTACGTTCGAGACGAACTTCACCTCTCGAAGGAGCGACTCTGGCAGGCCATTCACGAGGCGCGCAAGGCAGGGTACCTAGGGCAGAAGCCCCTGGGGTTCGACTATCCCGTGGAGGTCTATGTTCATACCGGAGCGGGTGCTTACATCTGCGGAGAAGAGACTTCTCTGCTCAACAGCTTGGAGGGGCGCCGGGGCGAGCCACGGCTCAAGCCACCCTTCCCGGCGCAAGTAGGGGCCTTCGGCTGTCCTTCTACCGTGAACAACCTGGAAACCATTGCTGCGGTTCCCCTCGTGTTCGAGCTAGGAGGAGATCACTTCTCTCAGCTCTCCGAGCTCCACTACCTCAAGGATGGCGGAACCCGCCTCTTCGGGGTAAGCGGCCACGTGAAGAACCCTGGTATATTTGAGTGTGCGGTTGGGCTCACCCTTCGGGAGCTGGTGTACGATCTGGGCGGAGGCCCCCCCCCGGGAACGAAGGTTCTGGGAGTAATCCCCGGGGGTAGCTCGTGTCCGATCCTCCGTCCCGAGGATGTGGTTCATGCCCCGGACAGCAGCTCGCCGCTCCACCCTTGGCACGGGAAGCCTGCCTTCGATGTACCAATGGGCGTCGACACCTACCGGGCTCTAGGGACGATGCTGGGCACTTGCTGCGCTATCGTGCTGAGCGACAAGGCGGATCCGGTACTGGCGTTTCACAACCTGATGCGATTCTACCGCCACGAAAGTTGCGGTCAGTGCACCCCTTGCCGGGAGGGAACTGGGTGGATTGAGCGCATTCTTGACAAGCTGATCGCTGGCGAAGCGACCATGGCGGACGTGGACCTCCTCCACGAGATTGCATCCAATATCATGGGCAACACGATCTGCGCCTTCGGGGAGGGAGCGGCGATGCCCGTGCTGGGTTTTGTGCAGAAATTCCGCCCCGAACTCGAAGCCTACGTGAAATCCAAGGGGAAGTCTGGTACGGGGAGGCTCGCCCTGTAACCTAACCCCACCGTAAGGGGGGTCACCAGTGCCCAAAGGCACCGGCGAGCGAGGTCTCAGCATGAACAGCGAGACGCTGAAAATCGTGTATTTTTACTTGTGTGCCGCAGTCACCGTGGCGGGCGCCCTCTTCACGGTGGGTGCGATCAACCCGATCCGGGGGGCCATGGGGCTGCTGCTAACCATCAGCGGAATCGCAGCCCTCTTCCTGTCGCTCCATGCCGAGTTTCTGGCGGTGGTGCAGCTCATTGTCTACGCGGGTGCCGTGGTCGTGCTCTTCCTGTTCACCATCATGCTGTTGGGCCCTGCAGCCCTTCCGCCCGATGACCGGGAGAGCCTGCCAAGCCGGGTGATCGGTGGTGTAGGAGTTGGGCTGCTAGGGGTCGGCGGTGTTCTGTCGATTCTAGCGGGTAACGGGCAACCACCAAGGAACTTCCCCACCGTCAAGGGGGGAGAGGGCACCATCGAGGCGGTGGCCCGGGAGGTGTTTGGGCCCGGGCTGGTGCCCTTCGAGCTAACCAGTGCGCTGCTCATGGTGGCGGTGGTGGGGGCCGTAGCAGTAGCTCGCGGCAAGCAAGGCGAGGCGCCGCCCCCTCCGAAAACGCAGCCGGACATCCACCCGGGACCGCGAGTAGTGATCGGGCTACCCGAGAAAAAGAACGCAGGGAGCACAGAGCATCCATGATCCGCGTCGAACACTACCTGGTGTTGGGGGCAATCCTCTTCACCATCGGGGCGATCGGGTTTCTGGTAAGGCGCAACATGATCGTGGCGCTGATGAGCATTGAGCTGATGCTCAACGCAGTGAACCTGACGCTGGTGGCTTTCAATCGCATGCATCTCCATCACACGGGGCAGATGTTCACCTTCTTTATCATCGCCGTGGCAGCTGCAGAGGCTGCCGTGGGGCTAGCGATTGTGCTGGCGATCTACCGTAACCGCCGCACAGTTCGCACCGACCAGGCTGACCAGCTCAAGGGCTTAGCGATGGAATCTCTCTTCAATCTTTACCCCCCCACAAACTTCTCGCTGCTGGGAGTCATCCTCGGGTTGCCGCTGCTGGGCGCCTTCGTCAACGGGGTCTTCGGCAAGCGCATTGGCCGCGACGGTGTGCGGGCTATGGGGTTGATGGCAATGGGGGCTACCTTCCTCATGGCAGTGGTTTCCTTTGCTGCGCTCCACCACCATGCCCACGAGCTTCATGATGGCTCGGGACGCATCACCAGCAACCCACGCCTGGTCTGGACAGCTTGGAAGTGGCTCAGCCTGTCCCTGGGTGAACTCAAAGGCAATACCACGCTTCAGGTGAGTTTCTCCATCGACCCGCTTTCGGCGACGATGATGTTGGTGGTGACCGGAGTGGGCTTCCTCATTCACCTTTACTCGTCCGAATACATGTGGAAAGACGCGGGGTTTTACCGCTTCTTTGCCTACCTTAATCTCTTCGTCTTCTCGATGCTGGTGCTGATCCTGGGCGATAACCTGCCGATGCTCTTCGTCGGTTGGGAGGGCGTTGGGCTCTGCAGTTACCTGCTCATCGGGTTCTGGTTCGACGAGGAGAAGAACGCGGCGGCTGGCAAGAAGGCGTTCATCGCCAACCGCATTGGCGACTTTGGGCTGCTGGTCGGCATGGCCATGCTGCTCCACTACACCGGCTCCCTCGACTTCGCTGGCATCTCTGCCCACAGCAGTGGGTTGATGCAGGAAGTCGTCATCTGGCCCATCGGTTATGTACCGATGCTGGTGACCTCAGCGCCAGTCAAGGTGTACGCTGCCACCCTCTGCGGGTTGGCGCTGTTCCTCGGATGCACCGGTAAGAGCGCCCAGATCCCCCTCTATGTCTGGCTGCCAGATGCGATGGCAGGCCCTACGCCGGTTTCGGCGCTGATTCACGCGGCTACCATGGTCACCGCAGGAGTCTACCTGATCTGCCGCTTGTCGCCGGTGTTCGTCCTGTCTCCAGCTGTCATGGCGGTGATCGCTACGACCGGTGCGTTGACCGCCTTCTTCGTGGCCACCATCGGCCTAGTACAAAACGATATCAAGAAGGTGCTGGCGTACTCCACGGTGAGCCAGCTCGGCTACATGTTCCTTGGCGTTGGTGTTGGAGCCTTCGCCGACGGATTCTTCCACGTCTTCACCCACGCTTTCTTCAAGGCTTGCCTCTTCCTTGGTGCCGGCAGCGTGATTCACGCGATGCACGCTCGTATCCACGATACCGACGCCTCGCAAGATATGCGGAACATGGGAGGGCTCCGCAAGTATATGCCTTACACCCATGCAACCTACCTGATCTCTTGCCTGGCCATCGCTGGAGTACCGCTGACTGCGGGCTTTTTCTCGAAAGATGAGATCTTGGCAAAGACTTGGGAGGTGACGGTGACCGGCGCTTGGGTAGCTTCCGGCAACCTGTGGCACCCCCCGATTTGGCTGGGCAAGGTGCTCTTCGTGCTTGGCATTCTGGCGGCGACAATGACCGCCTTCTACATGTTCCGGACCTACTTCCTCACCTTTTGGGGCGATTTCCGAGGTTGGCGCATCGTCCCTGGCTGGAAAGATCCCCATGTGGGGCATCATGGCCACAACGATCACCACCACGAAGAGTTCGAGCCTGGGGAGGGGCGTAAGCACCTGGAAGGGCCCGTCCCCCACGAGTCACCCTGGCCGATGACGGTACCCCTAGGGATACTCGCCTTCCTTGCTATCACCGCAGGCTACTTGAACGCAAAGATCATCGGAGAATCGCTCCATATCCACGCCTTGACTTGGCTCGATCACTGGCTGGAACCAGTGTTCCGTCAGGCAAACGCGATGGTGAAGACGCCCGATTTCAATGCGGTTCACGCTTGGACGCTAGCGATCCCCGGGATGCTGGCGGCGGCAGCGGGGATTGGCTTCGCCTACTTCAACTACCTGGTCAAAGGCGGAGAGCTCACCGAGAAGATGGCAAACACCGCCCCCAGACTCCACGAACTGGTGCTCGATAAGTGGCGCATCGACGAGCTCTACGAGGCTACAGTGATCGGGGCGGTGGATGAGCTAGCGACCATAATGGTCCTGGTGGACAAATGGGGAGTTGATGGTTTGCTTGCCAAGCTCTCAGCCCTCGTGGTGGCTGCGGTGGGTTACGCGCTCCGGCTATTGCAGACGGGTCGGGTGCAGGTCTACGCCGCTGCCATGGTGGTGGGTACTCTGGGAGTTGTCTCCTTCCTCTACCTGCCGCACCCGGAGACGATCACCAGGGAGGCTGGCAATGTGTACAAGGTGAAGGCACTTGGCGGGGTGGGCTACACCTTCCGCTGGGATGCGGACGGAGATGGAAAGCCTGACAGCGAAGATTTTGGAGCTGTGGATGAGATCGAGGTGCGGGTGGATCCAGGCAAGACCAAGACTGTGGTCCTTGAGGTGAAGAATGCCTTTGGGCGCAAAGCACGCCGTGAAATTGCGGTCACCAGACCGCTCAAGGACGGGCAACGCATATCTCTGGACAATCCAAAGACTCCGGTGGTGCAGCCGAAGGCGGTGAACCAATGAATCCCTCGAACTTCTCAATCCTTGACTTTTGGCCAGTGCTGGCTGCCGGAGCGGTCGGAGCTCTCCTTCCTACCCAGCGTAATCCTCGGCTTCGGCTGGGGCTGGGGTTGGTGGGGGCATTGCTGGCTTTCTTCCTGCTGAGCCTTTGGAGGATGCCGAAGGCCCCCGCCGAGCAGGTTGCGGAGGAGTGGCCACACCTCCTCAATGCGCTCATCGCTATTCCGCTTTTGAGCGCGGTATGGGTGCTGTTCATGCCGAGGCAGGCCACCCGATCTCTCCAGGGGTTTACCCTGGCGATGCTAGGGGTGGATCTCCTCCTTTCGATGAAACTACTCAGCGTGCCGATGACAGCTGGGTGGCACTTCCAATACATCAAAGATTGGCTGCCAGAGCTGGGCATTCGGTACCACGTAGCCGTTGACGGCATCAGCCTCTGGCTGGTGATCCTCACAGCGTTCTCCACACCTATCGCAGCAATTGCAGCTTTTGGGAGCATCAAGACGCGAGTGAAGGATTTGTGCTTCAGCCTGCTGCTGATGCAGGGGGCGATGATCGCCTCCTTTGTAGCCCTTGACCTCTTCCTTTTTTACCTCTCGTTCGAGTTGATGTTGGTGCCGATGTACATCATGATCGGCATCTGGGGTGGGGTAGAGAAGATCAAGGCAGCGATCAAGTTCTTCCTCTACACCATGTTCGGGAGCGTGCTGATGCTAGCTGCTATCCTGTACATGGTATGGACTTACTCAAAGCTCTCTGGGAGCCCGAGCTTTGACCTGCTGGCGCTCTCCCAGATGATGCTGCCGCAGAAGACCCAGCTCCTGTGCTTCTGGGCATTCGCCATCGCATTCTTCATCAAGGTGCCCATGTTCCCCGTGCACACGTGGTTGCCGGACGCCCACGTACAGGCGCCCACCGCGGGTTCGGTCATCCTGGCAGCGATCATGCTAAAGGTGGGCACCTACGGATACCTGCGCTTTGCGATGGGCTTGTTCCCCTGGGCGGCGCGAACACAGAGTGCCAACCTAGCAGGGGTGGCGGTGTTGGGAGGTATTCTGTACGGGGCCCTCTGTGCTTGGAAGCAGGACGACGTA
>JANWXX010000106.1 GCA_025057345.1 Polyangiaceae bacterium
TTGCGGGAGGTAGCCACCACGCCCTTGAGACGGAGGCGGTTCTCTGGGAGCGGAGCTTTGGTTTGGTTCAGCTCCTGAAGGGTCTTCTCCTCGCCACCGCAGGGGTCATCGCTACTGGTACCTCCGGTTCCTGTGCCGCTGCCCCCTGCCCCCCCTGCGGGGTTATTTCCGCCCTGGCTGGTGCTCCCACCGGCGCCTCCCTGCTGGGAAGACCCGCCGACAGCAGAGCCGCCCGCACTCAGGCCTCCTCCGCTAGGCGAAGCGGACTCCTCCTGGCAGGCGAGGATAGCGAGGGATGCAAGCAGAGCGAAGGGGACAAAGGAAGCTACACGAGTGCGCGACTTCATGGATATCGGACCTCCAGAGGAGGACACTCTACCACGTAGACTGCGACAATTCGGTAGCGCTCTTGAGGCGCTCCGATGTTGCCTGGCCCCCTGGACGCAGATGGCAGGACGAGGAGGGCAGCGGACACCTGCTCCCCTGTGGCGGCGAGAGCGTCCGGCTCTCGGGCGGCAAGGAGTGGGCTGAGATCGTGGGTCATTTCTGCAGCCGACTAGAGCCGCTGATAGTGCTGAGAACCAGGATACCCCGATGACCTTGATCGCGACGACAAGGAGGAGCCGGGTGGACCGAGTGCGGTCTACCGGGATCAAGGCTGGGAAACGGCGCTTTGCTAAGGACAGGCGCCCTCTGCTTTGTGTAGCCTTGGTCCGTGCTCCCGACCACGTCGTACCTCGTCGAAACCCTAGTCACCTTGCTGGCCGTGCTTGTGGTCGCGATCTTGGTGCTGGTGGGGGCTCGGCGCCTTGGGGTGGGAGCCCCCCAGGGCCCCCTGGAGCTGGTCGGTCGCCTCCCGCTGGATGCCCGCCGGGTCATCTACCTGGTGCGGGTGGGCTCACAGGTGTTGGTGGTTGGAGCTAGCGAAGCAGGGCTAATTAAGCTGAGCGAAGTGACCGGGCTGGACCTCCCTCCGCCTACGCCCTCTCGCTCCTTCGCTGAGGTGCTTGCGTTGGTGCGGTCGGCCCGGTCCAGCAGGGAGGCTCGCTGACATGCCTCCCTCGGAGGAGATCCTGGGGCGTCCGCTGGCCCTGGTGGTCGCCCTGGCCCTGCTATCCCTACTGCCCTTCGCGTTCATGACACTGACGGCCTTTGTGAAGATCTCCACGGTGCTGCACATTGTCCGTGGGGCGATTGGTGCCCAGAGCGTACCTCCCTCCCCTGTGATCACTGCGTTGGCTGCAGCTCTCACGGTGCTGGCCATGGCACCGGTGCTCCAACGGGTCGTTGAGCGAGCCGAGCCACTGCTCGAAGGTCCCCGTGCGGCACACGACTCCACGACGTTGGTCCGGGGCATGGTAGAAGCGGTGCGCGAGCCGCTCCGAAACTTCCTCCGAGCCAATGCGGATCCTCGGGAGCGGGCCCGCTTTGCCGAGATCGCCCGCAGGGCCGCCCAAGGAGGCCCCGCTGCAGGGCCCGACGACCTTCCGGTGCTGGGGCCAGCCTTCCTCACCACGGAGCTTCGGGAGGCATTTTCCCTTGGCTTTGCCCTCTACCTACCCTTTCTGGTGATTGATCTGGTGATTGCCAACACGCTGGTGGCACTAGGACTTCAGCAAATCCAGCCGACCCAGGTAAGCCTGCCGTTCAAGCTCCTCCTCTTTGTGGCCATCGACGGATGGGGATTGCTGGCACAATCGCTGGTAGCAGGATATCGACCGGGATAAACGATAGAGGCGCGCCGTGCCCCGAGCGGAACAAACCAGCCGACCCCAACCCCTTGCCCGCGGCGATCAGATCGCGGAGCGCTACACGGTGGTGCGCGAATTGGGGCGCGGGGGGATGGCGGCGGTCTACCTGTGTCGCGATAGCGTGACTGGAGACTACGTTGCGATCAAGGTTTTGTTCTTCGAGAGCGCCGAGCAGACAGCTCGCTATGCAATCTGGTTCCACCAGGAGGCCCGGGCACTGGCTGCGCTGGATCACCCGGCGATCGTACGGGCCCGGGATTTCGGCTCAACCGCCGATGGGTCGCCCTATCTAGTGATGGATGCCCTCGACGGTCGTTCCCTCCACGCTTGGAAGCAGTCCCTCGGCTCACTACCTTGGCCGGTCATCTGGTCCGTCGTGGATCAAGTGCTGGCGGGGCTGGCCCACGCCCACGCTCGACGCATCATCCACGGCGACCTCAAACCCTCCAACATCATGCTCGACCCGAGGGACGGTGTAGAACCGCTCCGGGTCTACATCCTCGATCTGGGGCTGGCCTGGCTCCTCACCGATCATGTGGACCCTCGGTTGGTGGGTACCCAGATCGATGCGCCTGCCATGCCCCTTGGCGGCGGAACCCCTGGCTGGCTGGCTCCAGAGCAGATTCGCCATGCTATCCCTCACGTCGGCCCCCCTACGGACCTCTATGCTCTTGGTTGTATCCTTTTTGAACTCCTCTCCGATCGGGAGGTGTTCGAAGGCACTACCGAGCAAATCCTGAGGGCCCATCGTGACCAGCCGCCGCCCCCACCTCACCTCAAGCCTGGTGTCCCTGAAGGCGTGGTGCCCTTTACCCAACGCCTTCTTGCCAAGCGTCCCTGGCATCGCTTCCGCCTTGCTGCCGATGCCCGCGCTGTCTGGAAGACCTTCCAGCCCCAGGGTCAAGTTCACTGGGCGCCCTCCCGCTCTTTTGAACGAATCCACCCTACCGTTTCCCAGTCTCCCCGAACTCCCCCTGCTTCTCTCACGACTCCGACCAAGCATCTTGCCCCAGGAATCCTCGCCTTGCGCCCTTGTCCCTTGGTTGGCCGGGACCGAGAGCGAGCCATCATGATCGAGATGGTGGAGCGCATTGTCCGAGGCGACGGACCGGCCCACCGCCTGCTTGTCCTGGAAGGTGAGGCCGGCGTCGGCAAGAGCCGCCTGTCCGAATGGCTCTGCGAGTACACCCATGAGCACGGCCTCCTGCTGCCTCTCCGGGCCCGCTACCAGCAGATCCCCTCTCCTTCAGACGGCCTACGAGGGGCCATCCTGGCTCACTACAACCTCCATGGTCAACCGCGGGAGATGATCGAGGCCACACTCCTCAACGAGTGGGAAATCAGCAAAAACGACGATGAGGGACGTACCTGGGTGGCCGCAACGGCCCAATGGCTCCGGCCGCCGGCACCGGACGAACCCACAGAGGTAGGCCCAGCAGGCAAGCGCTTCGTGGTCGACAATCCGGAGATAGGCCATGCCATCGTTCGCCATGCCCTCTCCCGCATCGCTCAGGACCGAGGGCTATGCATCTGGCTGGATGATCTCCACCTGGCTTCCCAAGCCACCTTCGATGGGTTGACGGCGCTCCGCCAGGATTTGGCCAGCTTGCGCTTCCTACTGGTGGCCACTGCCCGGACGGAAGCCCTTGCCGTGGATCCGGATGCGACAGAGCGACTGGCCCGGCTATGTGCCACCTTCCCCTCGGTGCGATTGCGAGTAGCCCCTTTGGATAGGGAACAGCTTCGGGAGCTCCTCCAGAGTACACTACCGCTAGCCCCAGAGGCCGAGGAGGTGGTGATCGCCCGTAGCCACGGCAATCCGCTGTTTGCTCTCCAGTTGGTCCACGCCTGGGCAGGCGGTGGCCACTTCCAACTCCGGGGTGGGCTCTACACCGTAAGCCCGACGGCACTCCAGGGCCACGCAGGTACGACCGCCGAACTCTGGGAGGAGCGCCTCAAAGGCATCCCCGACGCCTTCCGCGGAGCTGCATACGCCGCTGCTGCCTTGGGTACAGACATTCATATTGACCCACTGCGCCAGCTCCTCCTAACGCTGCCCAGGCGTCGTGCTGACTCCACCAAAGCGCCGGATGTGGACGCTGCCATTGCCGCACTCTGTCGAGCTCAGATCCTGATCCATGAGCCTGGTCATCGCTTTCGCTGGGCCCACGCCCTACTCCACGAACACACCATGGCCAGACTCCGAGAGTCAGATAATGCAGCGCAGGTATTCCGACTGGCAGCGGATGCCCTGGTGTTCCACCCAGATGCCGGCACGGAGCGAATTGTACGACAGCGGGCTCACATTCTACTTTTGGCGGGGGAGCCCGAGATGGCTGCCGAGCAGGTATTTCACTATGTGGAGGCCTCTTGGTCGAGGCTCCGCGACGCGGCTACGGTACGCTCAGTGCTGTCCCTCCTAGAGAACCAACTTTCGGGAAAGCTCCTTGGGGTGTGGCGTCGCTGGAAGGCTGAGGTGGACCGGCAAGCAGGATTGCTAGCAGCCGCTCGGGCAAGCGCCCTGGCGGCTGAGAGCTACCTGAGCGAAGTAGGAGAGGAAATCCACCGGGCTCACTGCCTTCGGCTACTAGGGCAAATCGCTTGCGACGAAGGCCGGCCCGCGGCAGGGCGCCCGCTCGTGGAGCAGGCCTATGCCCACTTCCTCTCTGCCGGTGACGACGTGGGACGAGCCGAATGCGAGTTCGTTCTCGGGCAGATTGAGTCATTGTTGGGCCGCTACGATACCGCCATCGAGCGACTGGCCCATGCAGCGATGGGCTTTCAGGCCACCGGCGAGCTGCTTAGTCTTGCCCAATGCACGATGGTCCGGGCCCGCGCCGAGATGGCAGCCGGTAGACTCGCTGCAACCCAGCAGTACCTCACCGAGGCTCGGGCTATCTTTGCCGAGCTGGGCTACGCACTGGGGCTAGCCCAGGTCGACCTTGCCCTGGCTCAGGCAGCTCATAGTGCCAACCAGCATGTTTACGCCTTGGAACGCGCCTTGGTCACCAAGACTCGCTTCGAGTCTCTCGGAAGCGCTCGCGGTCGCACCGATAGCGCCCGCATTGCTGCCATGGCAGCCTTTGATTTGGGGCGCTTCGAGGAGGCACGCAAGCTTGCCGAAGAAGCTCGCCTGGTTGCTAGTGACGAACAGCGGCCCGACCCCTGGGGTAAGGTGGAGGCTACCTCGCTGCTGGCAAGGATTAGCCTAGCCACCGGGAACCTGAAGGAGGCGAGTGCATGGCTCCAGGAAGCCAACGCAGTCAGGCTGGATGATGCGGAACCGACGCAGCACCGGGAGTTGACGCAAGCGTGGCTCCACCTGGCTGAGCGACGCTACGTGGAGGTGGTGACCTCTGTGGCCCGTGCCCGTCGGGCCTTCTCTGATCCAAGGCGAGTCGGCGACCACACCCCACAGCTCGTTGAACGTCTTTTGGAGCTGGCCCGAGGTACTCCTGCCGAATACCCCCTTCAGGTTTGGCACTCCGCCCTCCGCAAGCGCGTCTCCGTCCCTCCTCCCCCTCGACCTTGAGCCTTACCTTAGCACAAAGCAACGACGAGGACGTTTAGGCTCCCGTCCCTCTGGACTGCGTTCAGGTCCACGGGAGTTGTCCCTCCATGTCAGCTGAGCCTTTAATGGAGAACCATGCGCGGGCTCCTCGCATCCATTCTTGCTGCGACGTGCCTCCTGGGGGTTCCCCTGGAGCTGCAAGCGCATTCGCGGCCCAAACCCGCACGGAAAGCTCCAATATCCAACAAGACCAGGCCCCCAAGAGCCGCCGCCCCGGGCAAGGCTAAGGACAAGCCCAGCCAGCCTCCAGAGGGGGCTTCAGTGCTGTCCTCCGAGCCCCCGGAATGGAAGGCGCTTCAAGAGGCCGAACGGGAAATCTTCCCCGAGCGTGCTCCGCAAGCAGCCTCTCCAACACTGGATACGACCGCCTTGCTGCTGGGGCCCCGACCGGAAGTAACTGCCTCAGGAGCCCCTGCAGCCCCAGCACTCCAGCTCGAAGCCATTCCAGAAGCTACACCTTCCCTCGATTGGCTCAAGACTCTCCGCCTGCCTGACCTGCCGGCACGCATGGACGAGCGAGTGATCAAATACTTGCGCTTCTTCCGAGAGGATCCCCGAGGCCGGAGCACTGTTGCCCTAGGTTGGCGCCGGGCGGGACGCTACCGGGAGCAGATTACGGCGGTGCTCCGAGCGGAGAAGGTGCCTGAGGCGCTCCTGTGGGTAGCGATGACCGAGAGCGGCTTTGACCCCGGGATCAAGTCCCATGCGGGGGCGGTGGGGCTCTGGCAATTCATGCCTGAAGGCGCCCGCCTCTATGGGCTGCGGGTCGATCGCTGGATGGATGAACGGAAGGATCCGACCCGGTCTACGGTCGCAGCAGCTCGCTACCTGAAGGATCTCCACCGTCGCTTCGGAAGCTGGGAGCTTGCTCTGGCTGCCTACAACATGGGCTTTGGCGGCTTGCTGGCAGCGGTACGCAAGTACAACACCAACGACTTCTGGGAACTCTGCCGTTATGAAGCGGGCATTCCCTGGGAAACCACCCTCTATGTTCCCAAGATCCTCGCTTTGGCTATCGTAGCAGAAAACCCTGGCATCTTTGGCCTAGAGAGCATCACACCAGACCCTCCTATCGCTACCGACTTGCTCCGCGTACCGGCTTCGACTCCCCTTGCTGCAGTGGCCCACGCCGCCGGCGTCGAGGAGAGCACGGTGGCAGCCCTCAACCCCCAACTCCCCGTCCGGCGTACGCCTCCTGCACCGCTTACCGACTACGAGGTCCGGGTACCTTCCGGCAAGGGGGCTGAGGCAAGCCAGAAGCTAGGGGCCGCGTTGGAGCGATCTCCAAAGGTCCAAGCGATCACGGTACGCTTGGGCCAAACCGTAGCTTCGCTCGCAAGCGAACTAGGGGTCAGCCGTGCCTCCCTGGCGGAGCTGAATGGCCTCGCTTATGATGAAAACCCTCAGCCTGGTGAAACCTTGCTGATCCCTGCATGGGGGAAACCGCTGGTACCCTCAGGAGAAAAACCGGTGGTGGCAGTCCCCCGGTTTCCCTCAGCCATTCCGGGGCGGCAGCGAGTATTTTACCGGGTAGTCGGAGGCGATACACTGGAGGCGATTGCCTCTGTCTTCCGGGTCCACGTTGACGATCTTCGTTCCTGGAATGCCCTGGACCCTTCCGCACGCCTGCTGGAAGGGACCACCCTCCAGATTTTCCTCCCTCCCGGGCAGGATCTCTCCGGCGTTGTAGCTTTTCGCGAGGAGGAGGTGCGCATTTTGGTGGTTGGTTCCGACGAGTTCTTTACTTGGTTCGAAGCGCAGAAAGGCCGCCGTCGCCTGGTGGTTACCGTAGCCGAGGGGGAAACTTGGCAGAGCCTCTCCCGAAAGTATGGCCTCTCTCTTGGTCTCCTAGAGAGAATCAACCGCCGATCCCATACCGAACCCCTCCGCCCGGGGGAGACGGTCGTGGTGTACACTAGCAAGGCAGACACCACCCCTAGAAGCCTCAACAAGGCCGACGAGACAATCTGAAAGAGGGCTCAACAGAAAAAACTCCGGAGCCACCGAGGCGTTGATGCTGGTCGAACAATACGCGTACACCAAGCTCGCGAAGCAGACCTAGACCTACAGCAGGCTGCACGCTGCCTAGTATACGATTCCGAAGAGATCGAGGATCTCGGCCTACCACGGCGAGGGCTGAGGGGAAAACGTCCATCCCTTGGGGAGGTACAAAAACCTGGCCTCGTAGGGTGTTGAAGACGATGCGGTTTGGGACGATGCCCGCCAGGAAGGATACATGCGCTTTGACAGCAGTGTGTTCGACTCGTGGTCAGCGACACCTAGACAACCGTCTCCCGGAAAGGATACATGCGCTTTGACAGCAGTGTGTTCGACTGAGAAACCTGGCGGTGGGGTGGTTTCTTCGAGGAGCAGCTAGTTAGTATTGGTAGCGAAGGTACCTGTAGGCTGAGGTTCTGGCGTACCATCGTCTGATATGCGATCTATCGCGCCATGACAGATCCTCACTCCCCGCCTCTGCTTAGCTTCCCCTGGGGCTGCTTGATCCAACGGGAGCTTGCTGCTCTAACCCCTCTGCTGGCGGTGGGGTGCTTCTCCCCACCGCCTCCTACAGCCCCGTCCTTTCCACCCCCGGTGCAAGTCGAGGTCGAAACCCCGCCGCCCATCACGCCAGTCCCGGACAATGGGGAGGCCAAGATAGGGGTGGAGCCTCTCGTGGAGCTCGAAACTGCGCTTAAGGAGGAAGCAGAGTTTCCTTATAACTTCGTTTACCATGCAGTCCCCTCCGGCGCTGGCGTTTTCTCGTTCTACCAATTCGAGCAGGAGTATTCCCGGGATGGTGCCCCGGCCTGCTCCATCAAAACTCCCTATCCAGAGGTATGTGCAGCGTTCTCCTTTGCCCGTTGGAAGGGGGAAGCCTTGTGGCCCCGGGGATGGCTCCCTCACCGGGAGGCATCGCGGCTAGAGCCGGATGGGAAGCTTGTACCGAGTCCAGCGCGGTGGCAGCGGTTCTCCCCAGGTCAGAAGGGTGTCTACGCCGTCCGGGAGATCTCCCCCTGGGGGGCCACCGACGAGCCCTTGGTGATCGATCTTCTTCACCCGGACGGTTCTATCGAGGTCTTCCTCAAGGACGACTCCGGGCGATTCTCCGACGCAGCGGTGGTGGAAGTTCCCGGAGGGCATCTGGGAATCTTCCGCCGTGCCCCAATACCTCTTGAGGACAGGTTGTATCGCAGCGTGGGTTCCCTGGTCGCTGCTCCCATTGTCTCGACCGGCAAAGAGCGCAGAATCGGTGACCTGGAAGATCTCCAAATTGGCGACGTCTGGTTCGATGGCCGTGCCTCCGATGCCCGTGACGCCCGGAAGATCAGCAAGCGTGCAGGCTACGGTCCCTTCCTACCGGTAGCCCTTACCAACACCTCGGGGCAACCTACCGGGGAAGTGGTCCTGCTCTGGGTCGAAGCGATCCCGCCTCCAGGCTACAGTGAGCAGGAGGCGCAAGATCCTAGGAGCGAGTCTCCCAAGGGCAAGGGAAAGAACCAGTGCGGTCGTCCTAGCGCAGAGCCCTTCCGGGAACGGGTATCGCGACGCAGACCCACAGCTCAGGACGGCTGCGGAGGGCGCACCAGCAGAATGCTATCCAGCACGGACGTCAAGAAGCGCCTCCACCTTACACGCCTGTCGTCCACAGGCCGCCTCGGAGCAGATCGCGTGGTAGATCTCCCTGCTTCTTACGATGCCGAGCGCTCCCCTCTTCGTGCATACGCGACCCCCGACGGGGGCCTGGTGGTGGGTGAGATGACGTTCGATAAGCAACTCCGCCGTGGCAGGGATATCTCCAGGGAAGCTGCTGCATCGCAAGCACTAGAACCACCCGTCCTCCGAGGCGCTCCCCCGCAGCGGCTCTTGTCTGCCACATTTGATCCCGCTTCGGGGGAGGCTGCCATCATCTACGCAGAGGCCATCAGAGAAGACATCTACCCTCGCCCACCGATCTTGTCGGATGCTCCCAAAGCCCGTGCCGTATCTGCCCTCGGGAAACCTTTGGGCCAGATCGTGGAGCTCCCTGAGTTCCGCGATTTGCAATGGGAGATCCTTGCAGCTCGTGGCGGAGATAGCTGGGTTCTCCTTTCGCGGGAGAAGCCGAGTTCCTTCCGGATTCTGGGGGGCCCTCACCACGGTGCGCAGCACCCCCTTCCGATCCCCGAGTGCGGTCCAAACTGCACCTCCGTTCCTTTGAGCCTACTCCCAGCACCTGGGGCTCATGTCGAGGTGATCTGGTCGGGGCAATACGACGGAAGCGGCCCTTTCTCCTCTACCCTCCTCCACCCGGCGACCCTCCTTTCTGACCCCCCCCAGGAGCTCAAGGAGAGGGGGGCCTCCCGCTTTGTCTTTGATGATCGTGGCGCCTTCCGGAGCAAAGAAGGCACCCTCGCAACCTGGTACCTAAGAGAAGATGGCTCTGCCGTCCTCTTGCACGAAGGAGAAAGACCCCCTGAGGGAGCTGACACATGGCACCGGTTCACTCGGGAGGTGCATCAGGTCTGGGGGGATGTCGTGATCGTCGCCGCCAAGGAGAAGCAGATCCGAGCCACCTGGCTGAAGGCGGGGGTTACCATCGATATTGAGCCCGATAAGATCTCCCGACAACAAGAGGAGCAGAAGCTTCGCGCGGGAGAGGCTCCGGGGCCCGTGCTCCCCGGGGGGAAATGGCTCCTGCCCTCCGCTCCAGGACAACCTATCCCTGCTCCGGCCGAGCTGCAAACCGTTCTGCAAAACTGCCCCGTGCGCCTACCCACCGGCCCCCGACGCATGCTGCTGGCTTGCAGCGAGGCCACGAATGACCAGCTCCCTACTGTACGCGTCGGAACTCGCGTCGTACGCTACTGATTCCCCCTTGCTGGCAACCGCACAGACGGTGTTGAACCCTGCGCGACCATTGTATCGACGAAGGGTTCCCCAAGGAAATCTCGGCCACTGCGGTCGGATAATGGCTGGGTGAACCCCAAGAACCCGCATACGCAGCCGTCTCCATGCCTACCTACCGGGGGGCTGCTTCATGTTCCTTGTCAATGCTGGTGACCTTCTGCTGGTGACTTCCTCCAGCGGGAACACTCAGCCACAAGGGCTAGGGAAGGTGCTGAGCACGGGCCCCGCACGATGCCATGGCCCCCCTGGTTTCCACCTGCCGCAGGGATGGCGTGCCGCCGGGATAGCGCCACCCCTTTCGCCAACCTTCGCCGCCAATTTAGGGAAATTTCTCGTGAATCTGCGAGGAATTCTTTGGCCCATGCCTTGGAAGGACTCCACGCCATGGTTCCCTTCGTCCGTCTTTGGTTTGAGGGAGGGTGGCTCCATATCGAAGGCGCTGGCGAGCACCTTGGCCTCTCCCTGCGAAACCCTCACGCTCGTTGCTACCTCGCCCCTCCCTCTGACTATGCCTCGCTCCGTGCTGCGGCCATCCGGGAAGGAGTCTCCCTCGATGACGAGGTCGCCCCCCTGCTCACCGCATCCTCTCGGTTCCTTCCAATGCCACCGCCGGATCCGAGGCTCCTTGATCTCCTTGCATCCGTCGATCTCCACGGAGGTTCCGGATACCTTGCGCTTCCGGAGGGCAAGCCTCGCATAGCCATCGCCTCGCTCCTAGCCTCCTCTGCAAGAACACCAGTGCTCCTCCTTTGCCCAGAAGACAGGGATACTTCCCGGTGGCGTATGGCACTTAGTTCGGCCGGGGCATCCCCGGAGGTAGTCTCCCTGGAGCAGGCAGCGGTAGGTGTCCACTCCTGGGGCCACCGCTTTGGGCTAGTCCTGGTCGATAGGGTGGAGAAAGCTTCAGGAGAGTTGCTTCGGAGGGTGCTTCGAGGGCTGGTTGCACCTCAGCGGATTGGCCTAATTGCACCGGGCAGCCCCATCCCGGAAGAGCCAAGAGCGCTAGGGCTTGTACACCTATGCGGAGAGCTACAACGTACCCATATCAAGGGGAGATATTTGGATTGGATACGACTTTTCTTGCCCCTAGATGCACGAGAACAGGGAGAGTGGGACAGCTTGGCTTGCTCCTCGGCTGGGCCTAAAGAGGAGGGGAACGATTGGCAGCGAAGCTGGTCCCTGGTGGTGAGCGCGCGGCGCAAGCGTACCTTGCTCCGAGAGTTGATCCTCCGGTACCAGGGGCAGCATATGGGGGTTCTGGTTTCCATGCCCTCCGGTGTGCCACTTCCATCCTGGACGGACCTTTTGCAGGATCTCACCGTGGGGGAACGAGGGCCCTTTCTCTCTGCGATCCGTCGGGGGAGATTGTGGCTCGGCGCCATTGAGGATCTTCCGACCGAGAGGTGTCGGATGGACGTCATCGTACTCCTGGGGGGGACTGGGAGCCATCCAGTCCAAGTTCTTTCTTCTATACTCTCTCGTAGGGGTATCCTCTACGATCTGAGGGCTGCACGCACGCACGAGGATCCTTGCTGGCGGTGGTCTGCATGGCACGTTAGGGACGATGACGAACAAGAACAAGCCGATGATCCATGAGGCGACCCTTTCTTACTTGGAGCGAGCGGGCCTCCGCTACCTGGAGCGTTATGCAGCCAGCTCAGAGAGGGTGAGGACGATCCTAATGAACAAGGTTCGCCGCTCAGCGGAGGTCTACGGAACTGACTTGCAGGAAGGAGCCCGGCTCGTCGAGAGGCTGATCCAGCGATTCATTGAGCTGGGGTTGATCCGCGACCGGGATCTCGCTCTGGTTCGGGCAGAGAAGCTCCACGAGAAGGGAGCCTCTCGCCACAAGATCACTGCCAAGCTCCTGGCCATGGGGCTCGCCGAGGAGGATATCTCTGCAGCACTCGATCGGCTAAGAGAACGAGCCGACGGGGACATCGAGCTGAAGGCAGCCTGGGCCTTGGCCCGTCGCAAGCGCATGGGTCCCTTCCGGTCCCCAGAGTCGCGAAGGGAACTCCGAAGCCATGACCTCGGTGTCATGGCTCGCAGTGGGTTCTCTTACTCGGTTGCACGTCGTGTAATCGACGCTGAGGAAATTCCGGGGGGGTAGGTACACCACCCTGGCAGCGTACATGGAGAACGTTTCCTCGACAGGAAGAACTTGAATATACTGTAAAGAAAATCCATACGGAGGTACAGACATGCGTTCAATCCATCCTTGGAAGCTTGTTTCTTGGGTGCTCATTGCCGGTGCTGGTCTGCTTGGCGCCTGCACTAGCGAGGAAGATGCGGCTACGGGGGCTGCTGGAAGTAGCACGGCTGGGTCCGCTGGCTCTGGAGGCTCTTCGGGAGGAGCCGCTGGCGCCGCAGGCTGGGTACATTCCGGGGGTGACGCAGGCATAGGAGGCTTGGATGGCGAGGGTGGCTCGGCCGGGGTCGGCGGCAAAGTAGGAGCAGGTGCAGGGGGTGACAGCCTAGGGGGCAACGCAGGGATCGGTGGAAGCGCCGGTGAGGG
>JANWXX010000107.1 GCA_025057345.1 Polyangiaceae bacterium
CCTTGTCCTTGGGCGAGGCCATCGTAGGATAACAGCCCGACATCACACGGTATTCCTGGGTGGGTGCGTAACTCCTAAGGAGGTCAAAATACAACCTCGAACTGGGCTCTGCACGGAGGATGGGGTCGCTTGGTCTTCAGAGAGTATGATCTCGACGAAAATGGAAAGCTTGAAAACATCAGGCTTCGTATTCATGATCTGAAATCGCTTCAGAAAAGAGATATTCCGCTACCGAAGGGAGAACGTGCGCGTTACATCCATGGCCTGACTCGAACACACGTGTGGTTCATGACGGATTTTTACGACAATGCACCCCGCCAGCTTTACCGGTGGAAGATTGACGGCGTTCCTGTCGTCCCTTGAAGGAAGAAAAATGCGTTTCCGGCGCTGGTCTGCGCTTCTCCTGCTCCTCTGCTCCTGCACGATGCCCATCCAGACAAGCACCCAGGTCCGCACCGTGCAGACGAAGGAACTCGAGGTTCTGCAAACCGGAGCGAAGTTGCTGACCGCGGAGGTGAAGGTCCACAATAGCGATGTTTTTGTGGATGTGACCTACTTGCAAGCCTGTGTCCGAGGCTCAGAGGAACGGCAGGAGATCACCACGAGAACCCAGCGAAAGATCGCCCCGGCGAGGACGGCTGTCGAGTTGACCGCGATTTCTCTGGGCGTTTTCTCCACGGTACTTCTTGCCAAGGAGTGGGGAAAGCCTTACCCCGCGGGAAGTATTTTGATTTTGTCTTATCATGCCATTCCTGCTGGAATTGCTGGACTTATCACCTTGATTGTGGATGGAGCAAGAGCCTTCGATAAAGTAAAAAAGGAAGAGAGAGTGATCCATAAGGAAGCTTCGATTCCTTTCGTTTGCGAGCGGATCCCTGTCCCCCATAAGGACGTTCTGTTGAGGTTCTCCGACGGAAATTACGTCCAGGAAACCACAGGGTTCGACGGGAGAGCGATCTTTCCCAGGGAGAAGATAGAATTTCTCTTGAAGAAAAATCATGGGAAATTTCGCCCTTGGATCGACCGGAATCCTCACCCAGAGGTGACAATCCCGCAGGAAGTGAGAACCCCGGGGCTGGAGTAACTTCAGCACCGCCTCGGTGAGGGGGGTCTTCTTGAACAGAGGGGCGACGTCGGAGAGGGGGAGCTGGACGGTGGGCCTTCCCATGGCGTAAGGGGCGACCTCGTAGTTGTTGAAGACGATCTCCAGGGCGCTGTCGAGGAGGCAGAGGTTGGTGGTTTCGCTGACCTTGACCTCGTCGTCGAAGAAGCCCGCCTCGGAGAGCTGCTCGGTCTTGTGCTCGCGGCGGAGCGCCTCGTTGACCATCCTGTTCAGCTTCGGCAGCGCGTCCTCGTGGAGCAGCTTCGCGAGGGACACCAGCTCGCCTTGCTCCAGGTCGATCACCTTGCAGTCGACGTACCCCATGCCGTGGGCGCCACCACGGTAGCTGTAGCCTTCGAAGCTCACCCCGAGGTATCCCTTCTTCTTCGTGCTGGTCAGTGCGTAGGAGGTCTCATCCGAGTAGGGAAGGTCCGGCGCGGCCTCCTGACACTCCCTGGGGTCGATGGAGGCGGTACCTTCCTTTCGGAGCAGCCTGTTGAGAGCATCCTGGGCCTTCCTGTCCTTCATTCCATCCAGCTCCGGGTAGGAGGAGGAGACGGAGCAGCGTGGGGAAGGCTGTTTGTCCTCCTCTCTTGGGATCACCTTCACGCCCCCGGGAAGCTCAGTGATCTGGGCGAGTGGCCTGGAGTTTTCGAGGTAGAAGGGCAGCGTACGCGCGCCGTCCGCAGAGGACCAGGTGCCGACCAGGAAGCCGCTCCGGAGGAACGTCCCCTGGAGCCGCCCGGTGGTCGTCCCGGCGGCGCTGGACTCCCGGAGGTCGAATTTTCCCGACTCCGGGTCGACGGAGCCCCTGAGCTGGAGGTCTTCCCGACTCCTGGCGTAGCGGTAGAATCCGGTGAGCTGCTTGCCGTCGCGCTTGAGCTGGGCGCGTATCTGGAGCTTCTCCCCGATGGCGCCCCGGTAGCCCAGCTCCATGGCGCTCTCCCTGGCGTCGAAGGGGGTGAGCCTGGCCGGGCGGAGCTTGCTGTTCTTCTTCTTCCCGTCAAACCAGGATGCGACCTTGATGACTTGCCCGTCCAGCTCCCCTTCGAGCACGCCCCGGGTCTTGCCCTTCTTTCCAGGCTCCTCCGCGCGGAATCTCCGCTCGTCCAGCATCTTACCCTGGAGCCTGGTCGCCTGCCCTGCCGCATCGCAGAAGAGAAAGCCCTCCACCTCGTCGCCCTTTCGCTCCAGGAAGAGGCGAAAGCTCATCGACTTCCCCCCGGAGAGGGCCGTCACCGTGGTGAAGCGGGGCCCTTCGCTCGCCGGTCTGGCCTGCGCGCTGGAAGGTGCCGGGGAGGAGGGAGAGGGCGTGGCCGAGGAGCTCGGTGAGGTCGTGGGCTTTGTCCCCGGAGCGAGGGAGGAATCTGGAGGGGCAGGGCGGTCGCAGGCGGCAACGGCGAGGAGCACAAGGAACAGCAGGAGCGCGGGAGGAGAGAGGGGGGAGAGGGTGGACATGGCAGATCGCGGGAGGGTGGACGGTGAGCCTGCCCACCTCCTCAGCCGCCACCCTACCACGGCTCCGAGGTACTTCCCGGGACGGAGGGATGCAGCGGGCTGACCCTGGGCAACCTGTCCGCTAAGATGAGAGGGTGAACACGGCACAGGCGCTCGACACGGCGGGAATACCCCTGGACTGGCTCCGGGGGCGCCTGTTCCGGTGGCTGCTCTCGGCCCCTGTCTTCCGCTGGCTGCTCTGTACCCGGGATCGCCGGCTGGGGTTCCATGCGGTGCTGGGGGTCGCCGTGGCGCTGGGGTTGACGGCTATTTTTCCTGCCTTCCTGTTCGTGGTCGGGCCCCTGGTGCTGGGGGTGGCGCACGTGGCCAGCGACCTGCGCTACCTGCTGCTGCGGCGCTCGGTGCCCCGGGGCGTGACGGGGATGGCCGTGCTGTTCTGCGGGGCCCTGTTCGCGCTGCGGATGGGGGAGCTGCTGGGCCAGCGGTGGCTGGGGGCGTCGCAGGAGATGATGCTGCTGGAGGTGTGGGCCGGGGCCTCGGTGGTAGCTGCGGGGCTGGCAGAGAGACGCAAGGGGCGCGCGGCGCTGGCGCTCGGTGCGGTGCTGGCGCTCGGGGCCATGGCGCAGCGGTGGCCTGAGCTGTCGAGGCTGGTCTTTGCGCATGGGCATAACCTGATCGGGGTGGGGCTGTGGCTCCTGCTCTTCCGGCGCCGGCTCGGTCCGGTGGTGCCCGCGCTGATCCTGCTCGGCGCAGGGATCGTGCTGACCGGGAGCGGAGCCACACTCCCGCTAGCGGCAGGGGCGGGGGGGCTCTCCTTTGCCGGGCAGCACCTGGTGGACGTAGCCACCTGGATCGCTCCCGGAGTACCGCTGCGGTTCCTTGCGGGTGCGGTGCTCAGCTACGTGTTCCTGCAGGCCGTGCACTACTCGGTGTGGCTGGCGTGGATCCCCCAGGAAGATACCCGTGCGGAGGGGACCACGTCGTTTCGCATGAGCTTCCGTTCGTTGCGGCAAGATCTCCGGGGTCTCCTTGCCCCGGTGGTGGCGCTGGTGGCCTTGGTACCGGCGGCGGCGCTGGTGTTCGGGGCCTCCCTCACCCGCGATGTGTACCTCTCGCTGGCGTCGTTTCACGGGTACCTGGAGGTGGCGATGGTCTTCTACTTCCTGGTGGCTCCCGGGGCGCTGCGCCGGACCGCCTGAAGTGCGGTCGCCACCTGGTCGTCGGGACACCACCTTCGGGAGAAAAACAGGGACAAAACACCGTAATTCACCATGGCATGGCAGGTGCTATTCTTCCTGCTGATGAGTGACGTAAACAACCCGGATGCCACCGAGTACCTACGCCTGATCTGGAACGAGATGAAGGTCCTCAGCCAGCAGTCGCGCGCCACCAATGCCCGTCTGGACCAGACCAACGAGCGGCTGGCTCAGACCAACGCCCGTCTTGAGCAGTTCAGGGCAGAGCTGAGCGCCAGGATCGATCAGACCAACGAGCGGCTGGATCAGACCAACGCCCGTCTGGACCAGACCAACGAGCGGCTGGATCGGGTGGCGCAGGATCAGATCCACACGGTCAACGCCTTCTTGAGGATGGAGGGAGCCGTCGAGCGCCTCGACCAGAACCAGCGCAAGACCACGGAGGCCGTGGAGGGGCTGCTGCGGGAGGTGCAGAACCTCAACGGTCGCCTCGACAACGTGTTGATCGGTCCGATGGGGCAGCAGGTGCGAGATCACGAGGAGCGCCTGACGAGGGTGGAGAAGCACCTTGGTCTGCCGCCCTCGTCGTGAGGATCAGGAAGGGTCTTGGCGGCGAGCGCGGGTGATGGCGTTCTGGATCATGATCTCCTGCTGGAGCGGGTCCTCCCAGCGGCGCTGGGCGGCCTGGCTAAGCGAGTGGAGGGGATCGAAGTAGAGGTAGTAGGCGCCGTGCTTGACTGCAGGGGAGGTGAAGACACTGATACCGGTTTCCCTATCGTAGTACTCGTAGCTGTGGACATCACGCTTGCCTCCACCACCGGGGGCATCCACGACGAAGACGGGGGTGTGGAAGCCGGCCGTTGCGCCGCGGACGTGCTTCTCGATGTAAAGAGCAGTATCGAGAGGAGTGCGAAGATCTTCCACCCCACGTACTAGATCGTGCATGTAGACGTAGTAGGGGTGCACGTGGATGTAGCCAAGACGCTTGATAAGCATCTGCATGGTTTCCACATCATCGTTGACAGCGCGTTGGAGTACCGCCTGATTTCGGATGGTAACACCCCGCTCAAAGAGCAGGTTCATGGCATCCTCGGTAATGCCGGTAATCTCGTTGGGGTGGTTGAAGTGGGTGTGGAGCACTACCTCCTTATGGAGCTTGCGCCCTCGGTCGACCACGCCGACGAGGGCCTCTCGCCAAGCGTGGTCGGTGAGGATCTTCTGGGGCATCACTGCTGGCCCCTTGGTGGCGAAACGAAGTCTGCGCACGTGAGGGATGGCCAGAAGTGCATCACCGATTTCGGTGATCTGCGAGGCACGAAGGTTGTAGGCATCGCCACCGGAGATGACGACATCCTCCAACTCGGGGCGAGAGGCGATGTAAGCGAAGGCACGCCGCCATCGGTCTTCGTTGGCCCGCAAGTGGATTTTTTCCACCTCCTCTGTGTCGATCCCCACAGCGTAGCTCCGAGTGCAGAAGCGACAGTAAACGGGGCAAGTATCTAGGGCCAAGAACAGGGCCTTGTCCGGATAGCGATGAGTCAACCCGGGGACCGGTGCATCCCGCTGTTCATTGAGGGAGTCAAGGTGGAGCTTGGGGTGGTCCGGCAGCAGTCTTGAGCCTAGTGGGATGAACTGACGGCGGAGGGGGTCATTGTAGGGGTCGTTCCAGTTGATCAGGCTGAGGAGGTAGGGAGATACACGCACGCTCATCGGAGCGCGGCGGAAGCCTTCCGCTGCATCCTGGATGAAAGCTGATGGTACCAGACCTTGAAGTGCTTCCAACAGCTTGTCGATGCGCGTGATGGAGTGCTTGGACTGCCAAGTATGGTCGAGAAAGGTTTCCGGGCTGATCTCTGCGTATGCCGGGATCGATCGCCAGAATTCGTCACGGCGGAGCTGGCGGTAGGCGAGGGCGGAGGGCGTGACGGGAGGTTTGAGGGCCGCCGGAGCGGACTCGATCCGAGGCGCTGTGGCCTCGGTCCCAGCCTGGATTAGGGGGAGCTTCATGAAGGGCGTTTCCCACAGAGCCCCTTCTCACGCAACCTATTCCCCGGTCCGCGCGCTGCGTCATGCAGAGAGAGTGAGAGGAGGGGGCTCCCCTGTAAGCCCCTTCCCTGGGGGGCGTTGTGAGGGACATGAGGACGAAGCCATGAAGACCGAGAAGAAGCTATCAACGTGGATCTGGGTGCTGGTAGCCCTGAGTGCGAGCCTTTTCGGGTGCGGCAAGGGGGCACTACCACCAAGTGATCCCTCCTCTCGGGCATCCGCTGTTGAGTCCGCACCACCCTCTGCTGGAGAAGGCCACGCTGACGCCTCGATGTACCAACCGGCAGCACCACCTGTCGCCGGGGAGGCATACCACAAGGAAGATGCGCCGAATCGTCCTGGGCTGGCGACCCACTGGGGGGAGACCCGCACCTCGTACATTCGCTCCACGACCTTTTATCGAGCGGACTTCGAGCATCCCTCTGCTATCGCGACCCTCTGGTACAACGATGCCGAGGGGGCTCGTGCCCAGGCTGCTGTCGAGGGATATCAGAGGTCCGAGCGGGGTGAATTGGGGATGGCCCAGAGCGGTATCCTCCTATCACTGCGAGACGAGTATGGTCGTGTACTTCCTGGCTATCAGGTGCGAGACAAAACCTTTGCGATTGGTGAAGCCGGGTCCCGCTACACGGTCTGGCTAGAGAATCGTACTCCCGCTCGCTTCGAAGTGGTGGTTTCCGTTGATGGCCTCGACGTGATCGACGGCAAACCTGCCAGCTTTAGCAAGCGTGGCTACATTCTCAATCCCCATGCCTCTCTGGAAATCGAGGGATTTCGCCAGAGCGAGTCCACGGTTGCGTCCTTCCGCTTTGGCAGTGTCCGTGGCTCTTATGCAGCTCGTAAGGGGGATGACCGGAATGTCGGCGTTATCGGGGTGGCAGTCTTCCACGAGCGAGGCTTCCCCATGTGGCCCTGGGATCCCCAGGAAATCGAGCGCCGTCGCAAGGCCAATCCCTTCCCCGGCCAGTTCGCCACCCCGCCACCCTGAGACTTTGCCCCCTAACGTGCCGTCAGCGGCTTCACGTCTGCGATCGGCGCAGGCGGGGTGATCTCCAGCAGTGCTGCGAGGGTTGCTGGATAGATCGCGCTCGTGGTTGGTTCCTCAAGGACTCGCCCTGGCTTGACCCAGCCCGGGGCTTTCACCAACACGGGCACGGCCCGGTCGTAGAGGTATGGAGTTCCGTGGCTCGTACCGTAGCCAGGCACGTAGTCACTGTCGAAGAAGCACCCTGGCCGGAGCAGTACGTAAAACTCTAGGTCAGCCTGCTGAGGCATGCTCCTGCAGAGCAGCGCTTCCATGGATTCGTTGCTCCGAGGAGGGCAAACCTCAGGTCGTTGTCGTACGTCGACCAAGCGATCAACACAAGGATTCTTCTTGGCAGCTACTTCCAGCGCTTCGTGGAGCTTCTTACGTCTTGCCGGAGGGAGTTCCCTCGCCGCAGGGGTCAAGAACACGTACGGGTCGGCCAGGTTGAGCACCCACTTCCCCTTGCCAAGCGCTTTGACCGCGGCTTCCTCCAGCTCCCGGGCCATCCCATCCACGGAGAGACGGCCCCCCTTGCTGCAGACCCGGTTCCAGCGATCCTCGGCCTGCTGGCACCAAGGCCTAGCCCCTGGCAGGTCGTGGGTTTCCGGCAGAGGTGTTGCCCCGTGGTCCGCACTCAGCACAACGGCGTAGCCTGCTGGGCCCCATTGCTTGTCTAGCACCTGGAAAAATGCAGCCAGTGCCCGGTCCAGCCGCAGAAGGTTGTCCCACGCCTCCCAGGAGTCCGTCCCGAAGACATGTCCCACGTAGTCGTTGGACGACAGAGAGATGACCAAGAGCGTGGGCACTTTCCCGGCCAGTTGATGGCGAGCTGCTGCTGCTGCTAGCGCCAATACCAGCTCGTCCGCCACCGGGCTCGCCCGGAACGACGATGATGGAGATTTTGCCTTCTGGAAGATATGGGGAAAAGTCCGCCCTAGGCCGCCCCAATCTCCCTCCCCCGGCTGGTCGTCCGGGGTTCTGCTGTGGGCCTTGACCCAGTTTGGATCGAGCAGCTCCCAAGGAGCCTGCCGGGCCGCGCTCGTGGCTTCCGGGGAGCCTGCTTCCTTCGCCCATTCCGGGAACTGCTCCCCATAGAACGTCGAGGTGACAAATCCATCCAGTCCCGTGTCGAACCACAGGCATCCGTCCGCCCTCCGGCCGCACCCGAACAATGCCCCTCGGTCCTTGATGGATACTCCCACCACGAAGGAATCCGGGCGTGCGGCCTTGAGCCGGTCTGCAAGGGTATCCACTCGGAGCTTCACGAGGGAGGAGCCCGCCTTGTCGAGGGGACCGCGGGAGCCTACAAGCCGTACTCGAGCATCTTGGAGGATCGAAACCCGCTCTGTTCCTTCTGGTACCTCGTTGGCGAAGATCCCGGATTCCGCAGGGGTAGCCCCAGTAAACAGCATGGAGTGTCCTGGTGCTGTATCCGTCGCTGCATAGGGGTGCCGGGCGTCTACTACCCATGTTCCTTCTGCCCGAAGCCGAGCAAAGCCACCGGTGTTCGGTAGCTTAGGCAGCCGCTCCTGAGCGACCCAAGCCCCTAGCTGATCCACCACCAGCGCCACAACCACCGGAACCTTCGGACGCTCCGGCTGGGATGCGACAGATGCTATGGGGGCTGCGCTCGACGCCGGAGGCAGCGGCTCCGGTAGTGCCGGAGGAGGAGCTTCCAACGGTGGCAAGGTACTGGCACAGGCCCCCACCCACGCAAGCCCGATCCACCCTGCCGCCAGAACTGCCCGGGAACCCGTCTGCTTCCTGGAATGCATCACGGCTTCGAGCCTACTCCACCCTGCCTCCTCGTCATTCCACAACCTAGAAAGAAACGGGATCCAATCTCCAAGAACTTGGCCATGTAAGACATGGTGGGTCATGTGGTTTTCATGCGCTGGTTGTTTGCGTGGGTCGGTTTCCTTGGCGGAGGGGTTGTGCTTGCGTACCAGCAAGGGGTGATTCCGTCTGCGGCCCGGTGGGTGGAGGCATCCGGATGGATTGGGGTGATGCCAGTGCGCCCAGAGCCACCTGCGGTGGGAACGGGGGCAGGAGATCTGCCTGATGCCGTGGGATCGACCCCCGAACCGCCTGCAGTGGGAACGGGGGCTCCCGTTGTGGCGGGAACGGTGGCAGAGGTTGTGTCTGCAGCTCCGGTAGCGACGGTGGTTCCGGTCGGCATGGAGACTACGGCTGGGATGGTAGTTGGAGCTGGAGCTTCTGCTTCCGGTAGGGGGGAGGGAGGGGAGGAGGGAGAGGAATGGTTCGCAACCCCATTGCCCGGGAGCGATAGGGGGGCTGAACGAAAAGAAAGCGTCCAGCGTCCCCTGTTGCTAGCGACGCACAAGGAGACGTGGGTGTATGCGGCTCCGAGCTTCAAGGCAAGGAAGCTTGGGTACCTGCGAGCCGGAGCGCGAGTGACCAGAGGAGAGAAGGCGGTGGCACGGGGGAACTGTGAAGGGGGCTGGTACCGTGTGGAGCCAAGGGGATTCGTGTGCGTTGGCAGTGGGGCGTCGCTGGATTTGGAGCATCCGGTGGCAGCGATGGCAGCAAGGCGTCCTGATCGGAGCAAGGGGCTCCCCTACCTCTACGGGATGAGTCGTTTTCCGACGCCACCGTTCTACCTGAAACTGCCGACCGAGCAGGAGCAACGGAGCGTAGAGGGGGATGTGGTGAGTCACCTGCGGCGTTATGCCAACAGCGGGGCGTGGCTCCCGGATGAGCTGGACGGGGTACCTCCAGAGCTACTTCGCAGGCGTATCGTCCCGTCGTTGACCCCTCAGCAGCACGGAGAGGGGGCTCTGTTCGCTGGCAGGGCGGTGCCGAGGTCTGGGTTCGGCTTGGTGTCCCAGTTCGAGTGGGAGGGGCGGCGTTGGGGGCTTACGACGGATTTCCAGATTGTTCCGGTGGATCGGCTACGGCTCATCCAACCAAGTGATTTTCGGGGGATCGATTTGAGGGAAGGAGGGCTGCCCGCAGCCTTCAATCAGGCGAAGGGGGCGCGGGTATATCGGAGGGATGGGGTGACGGGGCAGCTTCGGGATGATGGGCCCATGGCTCGCCGGCAGGGGCTGGCACTTACCGGGAAGCAAGAGATGATTGGCGGAATCAGTTTTCTAGAGCTGCGAGATGGGCGGCTAGTGAGGAATACAGGGTTGCTGCGCCTGGATCCGCCGAAGGAGTGGCCTTCTTTTGCCCTGGAGGGAAAGCGTTGGATCGACGTGAGCATTCTGAAGCAGACGCTAGTGGCTTACGAGGGGACGAAGGCAGTGTATGCAACGCTGGTGTCCACCGGAGTGGACGGTCTTGGAGATCCAGAGAAGACCCACTCGACGGTGCGGGGGGTGTTTCTGATCCACACGAAACATATCACTGCCACCATGGATTCCGACGAGGCAGAGGATCGCTTTGACTTGCGGGATGTTCCCTACGTACAGTATTTCGAGAAGGGGTACGCGCTGCATGCGGCCTATTGGCACGATGACTTTGGAAAGCCTCGGAGCCACGGCTGTATCAACCTCCATCCCACCGATGCTGCTTGGCTCTTCGGTTGGACCACTCCGGAGGTTCCTTCGGACTGGCATGGTGCTCTTACCCTTCGCGGCGGTACGGTCGTCTACATCCATCCCTGAGGCTCTCGCTTCGTCTACGCCTCTGGGCGCAACGTCGCTGATTGCTTCTGGTGCGACGGCTCGTTCTTCCGTATCCTCGCGGGCTTGAGAGGCTCGGTTCGGATGGTGGTGAACGTGGCTACAGGCGAGGTGGTGCTGTGCATGAGCCATGATGCATGGGCCCACATGGAGAGCCGTGTTCCTTGCCTGAGGAGGTACGAGTGAGCGAGTCTGTGACCTTGGACACCACAAGAACGGTACTCCCGTTGTTCGCTACTACGGTGCGGACAGTAGATGCCTGGCGCTGGGGGTGAGGGTGGCAACGACCAAAGAGGCCCTCTATGACGCGCTCTGTGCTTACCTGAAGGCGAAGATTGCTACCATGAGGCGCTTGGCGCTAGATGCTGCGGAAGCAGTGGGTCACAAGGAAAACCGCCCGGAGAGCAACAAGGATATGCGCTTGACAGAGGCATCGTACATCGCCCGGGGGCAGGCAGCGCGGGTGCTGGAGCTGGAGCGGGAGCTAGGGCTTCTGCGATCCATCGACCTCCGCGAGCGCCCAGGGAGCAAGGTGGGGGTAGGTTCGCTGGTGGAGGTACGCTCCTAGGGGAAGACCTTTATTTCCTAGTACCCTCCGCAGGGGGGATCACCTTGGAGGCAGCAGGGGTATCAGCACGGACGTTGAGCGCCTAGAGCCCCCTGGGTGTGGCGTTTCTGGGGCTTTCTGAGGGGGAAGAGGCAGAGATCAGCAGCCCCCGAGCGGAGCGCGTCTACGAGGTGCTTCGGGTGGGTTGAGGGGTTGCTATTCCCTCCAGAGTACAGCGAAGGTAGATGGAAAACGAACCGGGATGTTCCCGGGTTGGGTCAACGAGCGAGTTTCGAGAGGTCATCATGCGATCGAGCGCCTTGGTTGCTTGTATTTCGTTGGCGTCCCTGGCAGCGCTAGGCTGCAGCGCGGGAGATGCCTCCTCCACGACGGGGGTTTCCTCAATGGTGCAGCCAATCTACAAGGGGACGGCTGACACCACGACCAACGCGGTGATGGCGCTCTCCATCAACCTGGAGAGTGGATTGGTGGGCTCTTGTTCCGGGACGGTCGTGGCGGTGAAGGGTAACAGCGGCTATTACCTTACTGCGGCCCACTGCGTTGTTGCCAAGGATGCGAAGGGGAACCTAACCAAGACGGTGCTCAAGCCGAACCAGCTCTACGTGATTGCAGGGCCCGACTATATGGATCCGAAGGCCATCTACCCGGTGGCCGAGGTAAAGATTCATCCGTCGTTCAGTACGACGAGCCTGCTCTACGACTTCGCTATGATCCGCTTCACTTTCACTGGGGCTCCTCCTCCAGTGATCCCTGCGATGACCCCAGCGGAGGACACGCTCAAGGTTGGCTCCCAGTTGGATGTCATCGGCTATGGCCAGACAGACAAAGATCCGCAGAACTCCAAGCGTAACCGGGCGCTGATGAACATCAGCTACATCACGGCCAATGGTGCTCTGGTGGTACTCGGTGAGGAGGACAACTCCAGCATTACTTGTCAGGGCGACAGCGGTGGTCCTGGGATGTTCGGTAGTGGAAACGCCAAGCGGGTTGCCACAGTGACCTCCTTCGGCTTCACCGAAGCATGCAATCTTGATACGGCTGGTGTGGGTCGCGTCTCCAAGGTGTACAACTCGTTCATTAAGCCGTTCATTGATGGTAGTACCGGGACACTTTCTTGCGAGGAGTGCACCAACGCCTCGACGGTCCCTGGAGGTAAGTGCGCCTCCCAGGCGGAGAAGTGCGGGGAGGGAACTCCTTGTGACAAATTCCTCCAGTGCGCGGGTGCCTGTGCAGATGACTCTGGATGCATTGCCAAGTGTCAGCAGGACAACAAGGAGGGGGCACTCACCTATGTCGCTATCATCGATTGCGTCTGCGACATCGGCTGCCCTGCAGAGTGCGGTGCGGAAGAGTTCTGTCAGGGGAATGCTTGCGGCTTCAACGTTTCTCCGGAGGGGTATCCGAATTGCAATGCCTGCGTTGAAGCCAATTGCTGCGATGTCAACAAGGCTTGCTTTGATGACGTCAACTGCAACAACTGTGCGACCTCTTCCAATCCGGGAGCTGCGTGCAATAGCAACGCAAAGTACAAGGCTTTCCTTGACTGCATTGGTGGCTCCTGCGGCAGCGAATGCGGTTCTGACGGGAGCGCCAAGTGCGGCTTCACCTCCCAGACTCCTGCTTGCCAGACGTGTGTCGAAGAGGCT
>JANWXX010000108.1 GCA_025057345.1 Polyangiaceae bacterium
CGCTAGGGAGGCTGTGGCTTCGCTACAAGATGGCGAGGTGGCACTTTTGGAGAACCTACGGTTCTACCCTGGGGAAGCCTCGAACGACGGCGCTTTCTCGGAAGAGCTGGCAGCGCTGGCGGACGTATACATCAACGACGCCTTCGGAACATCCCACCGGGATGCGGCTTCCATGACCGGGGTACCCCGGGTGTTGGGAGGCGGGCTCGCGGGAGATCTGGTCAAGAAGGAAGTTGAGGTAATTCACCGGGCCCTGAAGAGCCCAGGACGCCCCTTTGTTGCGGTGTTGGGTGGGGCCAAGGTAAGCGACAAGGTGTTCGTGGTCCGTAACCTGCTCCACCTAGTCGATGAGGTGTTGGTCGGTGGTGCCATGGCCTATACGTTCATGAAGGCAGCGGGGCTTCCGGTGGGGAAGTCTCGTGTCGAAACTGTGGTGGTGGATAAGAAGGGCAACGAGAAGCCGGTACTCAAGATGGCTCAAGAGATCCTGGAGCTGGCTCGTGCCAAGGGGAAGACTTTGGTGCTCCCCATCGATCACGTGGTGGTGGAGAAGTTCGAGGCGGGAGCCCCCTCTCGTGTGGTTGAGATGTTGGAAGATGGCTGGATGGGTGTGGACATCGGGCCGAAGACACGGGAGCTCTACGCCCGGAAGATCGCTGCCGCAAAGACCGCGCTCTGGAACGGGCCGATGGGGGTCTTTGAGATGAAGGGGTTTGACGAGGGGACGCTGGCGGTTGCTCGGGCCTTCGCCGAGGCCACAGCTCAAGGTGGCCTCACCATCGTGGGCGGCGGCGACTCGGCGGCGGCTGTTCGTCAGCTCGGCTTTGCCGACAAGGTTTCCCATGTCTCCACGGGGGGTGGCGCTTCGCTGGAAATGTTCGAGGGTAAATTCCTCCCTGGGATCGCGGCCCTCGACCTGCTGAGCGGCTGAACTCAAGGTTGGGATCGGGGGGCACTGGTGAGGAGCTCGTCCGGCTCGGGTAGCATCACCAGCTCGACTCGGCGGTTGCGTTCTGCCATCTCCGGTTGATCATCCCCAAAGATGGGGTCGACCACACCGCGTCCTGCTGACGCCCACCGGGTTGGCATTAGGCCCCCCTCCCGTCCTACCAGCAGCTCCCGAATTGCCTCGGCACGGGCTCGGGTCCGGGCAATGGCGCCTTCCTCGTTCTTCCCCGGAACCTCGTGAACCGTGATCAAAAAGAACCGCGCCAAGAGCCGCTCATCCGCACGGATCGCCTCTGCGACGGTTCGCAGCGTCTTCCTGCCCTTGGGCGTTAGGCTCGCTCCCTTGCCTTCAAAGAGCAGGCTGGCAGGAATCCCGATGGTGAGCTGCCCCTTCCGTAGGCTCACCGTGACCCCTTCACCGACCAGGGGTTCTAGCCTAGTTCGGAGTAGATCCGCCCGTGCTTTGCTCTGCTCCAGAACGGTGTGCTCGTTCCGAAGCCGGTCGGTACAGGCTGCCTCGGTACTCTGACTCATGGTCCGAGTGGCCAGCTCCGCCTTGAGGGTCGTGTTGTCCTCCTGCATCCGTGCCATGTCCTCCTCTAGCTTGGCGCGCTCCAGGTTCTGTCGGGCGACACGGTTGCTAAGGGCTTCCACCTCCCGGACTTTCTGTTCCCACTCAAGCTCGGTGCGTCCGCAGGCTGCGGCGCCCAGGGACAGTACCGCACAAAGGGAGAGGGTCGATGTCTTCACGGGGGCGTGACTCTGCCCGAGGCCCTGTGTCTGCGCAACCACGCTGCGCCATGCTACCCTCCGGCTCCGTGGCTGCATCCTTCTCCTTGCCCGAGGGTTCTCTCGACCGCCTCTGCCGGGTAGACCCTGCGCTGGGCGAGGTGATCCGCCGCGTTGGTCCTTGTACCCTCAACCCTGGTAGGGCCGAGAGTGCTTTGGACGCCCTCGTCCGATCCATCGTCTCCCAGCAGCTCTCCGGTAAGGCGGCGGCGACCATCTACGGCCGCCTCCGGGCGCTATTCCCTCGGACCTCGTTCCCCTCCGCCGGGGTTATCCTTGCCGTGGAGGAGGAGCGGTTCCGCGCCTGTGGCCTTTCTCGACAAAAGCTCACGTACCTGCGTGCCCTCTGTGAGCAGGTGCGGAAGGGAGCTCTGGATCTCGACGCACTGGCTTCCCTCAGTGACGAGGAGGTGATCCATGCGCTAACGCAGGTCAGGGGGTTGGGCCGCTGGACTGCCCAGATGTTCCTGATCTTCCACCTGGGTCGTCTGGATGTATGGCCCGCTGAGGATTTGGGCGTCCGCAGGGGGCTGGCCTTGATCCGTGGGCATCGCTCTCCCTTGACTCCTGGGGAGGTACGCAAGCATGGGGAACGGTACCGTCCGTACCGCTCTGTTGCTGCCTGGTATTTGTGGCGCGCTGCGGAGGAGTAAGCCAGCCTGGGGGGGGTGTGGAGGTACGTGGCTACTCATCCAGTGAGCTTCTTCTCGATGATCTCAAGCTGGGCCCGCACCTGTGCGTCTTCCGTGCGAAGTTTCTCGACCCTGCGCACCGCGTTCATGACGGTGGTGTGGTCCTTCCCGAAGGCACGGCCAATCTCAGGGTAGCTCATGGGGAGTCGCTGCTTGCAGAGGTACATGGCCACATGGCGGGCGAAGGTGGTGGTTCTGTGGCGATCGGTGGAGAGGAGGTCAGAGGGCTGGAGGTTGCACTGGCTGCTGACCACCCGGAGGATATCGTCAACGCTGAGGAGCTTGCTGCGGCTGGAGGAGGACAGCTCTCCTTGGACGAAGGCCAGGTCGATGATACGGTTGGTGAGGGAGGCTTTGGCAGCCAGCCGGATGAGGGTTCCTTCTAGTTCGCGGACATTGGAGCTGATGGTCTGGGCCAGGAAGAGGGCCACTTGATCGTCAAGGAGGATGCCTTCTATCTGGGCCTTCTTCCGGAGGATAGCCACGCGAGTTTCTAGCTCGGGTGCTTGGACGTCTGCGACCAATCCCCAGCTAAACCTGGAAACCAGACGCTCCTCCATGCGCTCAAGCTGCTGGGGGTACTTGTCGCTAGAGAAGACGATGGGACGATCCAGTTCGTGAAGTGCATTGAAGGTATGGAAGAACTCTTCCTGGGTCTGCTCACGGCCGGCAAGGAATTGGATGTCATCAACAAGCAGGAGGTCGCACTCACTCCGGTAGTGGGCACGGAAGGCTTCCATCCGTTTGTGCTGGATGGCGGCGATAAAGTCGTTGGTAAAGCGCTCGGCAGAGACGTAGATGATGCGCTTGGTGGGTTGTTCGGAGAGCACGCGGTGAGCGATGGCCTGGAGCAAATGGGTCTTGCCGAGCCCGGTACCCCCGCAGAGGAAGAGGGGGCTGTAGCGGCGTCCTCCACCTCCTGCCGAGGCCTGTGCTGCTGCATGGGCCAGGTTGTTGGATGGTCCTACGATGAAGTTTTCGAAGGTGTACTTGGGGTTGAGCTCCTTGAGGGAGATCGCCGGGGCTGGTCGTAGGGAGGTTCCTGGGGGAGCTAGCGGTGGGGTGACCGGAAAGGGAGAAGCGACCGGGGTGGGAGAGGCTAGGGGGGAGGGAGGATCCTCCACGGGGGCGGGAGGGGGGGACGGATGGCTGGTGGCTGGGAGGGAGGCCACCGGTGCTGGGAGGGAGGGGCGCTGGATCGTGGGGCGAGCTGGGCTGGGACGTACTACCCGGTTCGCCCTGGGATCTTCTATCGGAGGAGGTACGATAGGTGTGTCGATATCCCCCAAGCTCCAGTGAATTTGGAGGGCGAGGCCTGAGGCAAAGCGGATGTATTGGAGGATGGTGGGGAGATAATGCTCGCTCACCCAGTCGCGCACGAACGTGTCCTTCGCCCGAAGTCCCAGGGTCTGGGGGCTGATGTTATCGAGCTGCACGGTCGAAAACCAGCGATCGAAACTCGCTGGTGATCGCGCTCGGGTGTGGCTTATGGCCGCATCCCAGTGCCCTCGCAGGATATGTTCGCTCATTTCCATTCAGGGGTTCAAGGCGAGATGTAGGAAAAGCGAGCTTGCCGTCCGTTGAAGTTGAGAGGACAGATTCTCCAAGGGATATCTGGAGAAAAAATGGCGGCTAACATGTTTTTTATGGCTACAGATTCCCCAAGGAGGCGAGGTCAGGCTTCAGGATGCCGCCAGGAAGGCGCTCCCAAGCGAGCTTGGATACCTCGATGGGCATAGCCGGGTTGTAGGGTGCAAGGGATCTGCTGCATTTCGAGGAGAGGAAGGGTCTGGGGGATCGCAGAAGGGTTGGTTTCCTGCGCTCGAAGCATACTGGGATACCCTTGGGAGGGAAACCTGCCGGGCAGGGTGTGATTGTGCCATCACCGTGACTGGAGGGTTACCCCCAAACAACACTCCGCAATAGGTACCAGATGTTCTGGTGGGGCGTCTACAGTGAATCCTTGGAGGCGCTCCATCAGCTTGAAATAACTTTAGTTTTTGCCGATCTTGTAAAGGTCCACGGGAGCTGGTCGAGGGGGCTTGGGGTAGGGAGGATTAGGTCAAAGCCGTTTCCCTCGGGAAACGGAGCGACAACCCGGATCTCCACCCCCCCGAGGTCGGCATTTTTTCGGAGAATTTTCCTGTCAAGAGTCGTCGAGATCCTTGTTTTTTTCCCACTCCTGGCCCAGTACTGGGAATTTGGCCCAAAGGGTGGGGGTAGGCTACGGGGTGGGTCGGTTTCGTGCCATGAAAGTATCTTCTGGTTCCCGCCTTGCTTGGGCTGCTTGGGGTGTGCTTGTCGCTCTGCTGGTTCCTGAAGTGGTCCGAGCGGAGCCCAGCTCGCTGCCGCCGGAGTTGGGCTGGAATTACGGCGATCAGGAGACCCCTCGGACAGCTGCTCTGGGAGGGGCCTCCCGGGCCATCGGTACAGATCTCAACGCAATGTTCATCAACCCGGCCGCCATCGCGGCCTCCCGGGTTTACCATCTAGGAGCTTTGGTCCAGGTCTGGCCTCAGGCTCGTCGGCAATCGTATGGCCTGGCCGCCGTCGACTCGGCCACTGGGCGTCTGGCAGCGGGGATCAGCGGGTTCTACACGGTTCAGGATAGTGAAGGGCTGCGACGCAAGGCAACCGATGGGCGGCTAGCGCTCGCCTTTCCCCTGTCGGAGCAGCTTCTAGTGGGGGTCGCGGGAAAGTACCTCAAACTGCGCCAGGATGGGCTCGGGCCGTTGGGGGTGAGCCTTGCTTCTGGGGGGCTCTCCCAGGAACCCATCATCCATGGGTTCACCTTTGACGCGGGGATTACGGTACGTCCGAGCAACTTCCTGTCGATCGGGCTGGTTGGGGCTAACCTCACCAACCCGGGAGACGGCTTCCGGCCCCTCGGGGTCGGCGGTGGGATCGGCATCGGCAAGCGGGAGTTCTCTTTGGAGGGGGATGTAGCCGCAGATTTTACTACCTTTCAGAAAACGACCCTGCGCTACATGGTGGGGGGTGAACTGCTCGCTGCCGGCAGCTACCCTTTGCGTCTTGGCTACCGATTCGACCAGTTCCTCAAGAACCACGCCCTCTCCGGTGGGCTGGGCTACATCGACCGCCAGTTCTGCATCGAAGCCTCGGTGCGTCACTCGGTTTCCGGTGACCGCTCCACCGGGATCTTCTTTGGCTTTCAGATCTTTTTGGAAGGGATGGGGCTCGCTCGCAGTGCCGACGATGTAGATCTTCCGGTTGCCTACTGAACCAGTACTTCCCTACAGAGGAGACTATGGTGGGCCAGGCAAGCTCATGGGCTAGGCCCGGGGGAGATGGTTCACCCGAGGGCCTCCAGCAGCGCAGTTACCAGAGCCTTCCGGGCTTGGGCTGTTTCGACTTCGCGTAGGGTAGGGTCTGGGGCTCGGTCCAGGCGATCGCGGAGCGCAAGCACCGCCCTGGGATTTCGGTACCAGTCCTCGTCGTGTTCGTTCCGAAGCCGGAAGGCGTCCGCTGCTGCCAGCGAGAAGGAGAGCAATCGCGCAGGGCCTGTGGGATGCAGCTGCGGGAACGCTAGGGCCAGTGCTGCAGGGATGGGGGCTCCGAGGGCGCGGTGGGTTAGCGCCTCGGCTTCCTGACGTACTTGAGCGCCTTCGCCTTGGAGTGCCGGCCTCAGCAAGAGTACCCGGGCTGCTTCCAGCCGCACCGCCACCAGCACTACCCGTGCTTGCTGGCGTCGGGCCCGGGTAGCCTCTGCATCGCTCAGCCCAAGTCCTTTTCGGAGAAACGTCCGGGTCAGGAGCAGCGAGGCTAGCAAGGCTCCAGAGCGGGTCCGCGCCAGCGCGGAGGGAAGAGTACCCAGGGGAGGGGGGAGGTGGCGGGGGGCTGCCGCGTCAGCCCAGCGAGCACCTAGGTGCGCCATGGCCCGAGTCACCGAGGAACCCCCGGCGACCTCAGGGAGCACGCCCAGCCGCAGCCCAGGAACCTCCAACCATCGGGCTTCACCTTCGAAGGGGGCTAGCAGCCACCGCGGCGAAAGCCGTCGAGGCCACGGTACGTCGCCTTGCTGACCCACTCCTTGCGCCAACGCCTCTGTCCAGTTGCGAGGGCGCCCCAAGGTATCCCGGGCTAGGTCCTCCGTAGCCTCTAGCAGTGCGTTGGCCTCCGCAAGGAGAGAAGCCCAGGTTGGCATGGGCTGGAGCAGCGGTGCCAGCGAGTCCCCACCTGCCCGCCGAAGCACCTCGCCCCGACGCATCCAGAGCTCGCGAGAGGCCCCATGGATTGGACCGGCGGCGACTTCCAAAGCCTGGGCCAAGGTAACCCGCTCCCCCTCGCTGGTGGCGCGTACTAGGCGAGAGACGCCCTGTCGCCAAGAGATCTCTTCGGGAGATGGTGTGGTCACCTGAACCGAGGGTCGAGTACGGGCGAGTGCTTCCCTGCGCTCCTCCTCGTGGGAGGTACGCCCCAGCAAAAACCAGAGCACCCAAGAAGCTAGGTAGGGCCAGGCCGGATCCCCCGGATCAAGAGCCTGGAACGTGGAGAGTCCGCTGACCCAGCGCCGGGCCTCGTAAGGGTTTCCAGCGTGTTCTGGATCCTGACGGAGTTCCTCTCCGTGGATCCGCACGGCCGCTTGGGTTGCTGCCAGATCCTGTAGGAGCCGCTCCAAATCGATGCTAGCCATGGACTGCAGCCTCCACCCCCAACCGGGCATTGAGCCTTGCCTCCTCCCAGGCCAGCTCCGCCAGCCGCTCTCGGGTGCGCTCCTCGTTGCCGATGGCCTCCACCGCTAGGTCATAGAGCGTCCGGTAGTGACGAGCTTCGGAGGCGAATAGGTCTTCATAGAAGGTCGCCAAGGTTCTCTCTCCCCGGACTGCCAGGGCATCCGCAAGGAGCCGGAACCGCTCGCAGGAGCGAGCTTCAATGAGCGCTCCGATGAGAAGCCGATCCAGGAGAGTTTCCCGGGGACTCCGGCCTGTGGGGCGTGTTCGGTGAGCGATGGTCCGGAGTTCGGCCGCATAGGTGTCGGGCAGCGGCATCCCTAGCCGCAACCCTCGCCTCCCTAGCTCGTCGAGAACCTGGCGAAAGTGCCGCACCTCTTCCTCGGCCAGCGCTGCTAGTTGCTCAGCCATCCGGCCGTCGATTGCCCGAGATGCTAGCGAGAGTGCATTCGTTGCCGCCTTGATCTCGCAGTGGGCGTGGTCGATCAGCAGCGCATCCAGGTTGTTTAGCGCCACCTCCACCCAGACGGGGTCGGTAGCTTTCACCAAGCAGAGCATCGTCCTGCTCCATAACGCCCTAAGGGGGAGGCGACCAGAACGTTGTCAAGAAGAGTCGATTTGTGCCGTTGGGCACAGCAATGGCGATTGCTGTAAAGGTGGCACAGAGGAAGAAGTTCCCTGGGGCAAGGGCCCTGGCTCCTGGAGGCTGCAGCGCGAATTGCGGGGCTATCCCAGCGACACTTCCGCTGTCCGCCCCGTAGGTGGCACTCGTGAGGAGTCGGTTGATGTCCGCATCGTCGCTGCCACGCATCGGGATCTCGTTGCCCTTGTGGAGCAGGGCTCCTTTCGGGAGGATCTGCTCACCGACTCCATGTCGTCGAACTACGGCTCCCCCCACTCCGGAAGCACCGTGAGAACCTGCACTCTCGCGCCCTCTGCGGTGCCTCGCCATAATCCCCCTCTTCCCGCTTCCTGGGCAGATCATCCAACCTTGGAGAAGGAACGCATTTGGCGGGCCCTCCACCATGGGTGGAACCGCCTTCGGGCTGCCCAAGCCCTCGGCATCCCTCGCCGCACTTTCTACCGACGCCTCCGTGAGTTCAGTATCTAGTGACCTGCAACCTCTCCTTCGTCCTCCCCTGGCCTGCACCTCTGGTGTCCGGCACTCTGCTCCGCCGTTACCACCGCTTCCTCACCGACGTCCGCCTCGCTTCCGGCGAAGTCGTTCAGGCTCACTGCGTCAACACCGGAGCCATGGAGGGACTCATACGACCTGGAGCCTCCGTCTGGCTCTGCCCTGCCTCCTCTCCAGGTCGTAAGCTACCCTTCACCTGGATGTGTATAGAGCTTCCAGATAAGACAAAGGTTGGTGTAGATACGTCGCTCCCCAATCGTCTAGTTAGCGCTCTCCTCTCAACCAAGCAGCTCCCCGGTTTCGAGCGGCACTTGGGTTTCACCCCAGAGGTCGCCTACGGTGGGGGATCTCGGGCGGATTTTCGTGTGGATATGGCGTATGGAGCCTGTTTCCTGGAGGTCAAGAACGTCCACCTCGTCTACCCGGACGGTGGGGCCTACTTTCCTGATTCGGTGAGCGCTCGAGGGGCAAAGCATCTGCGGGAGCTGGCAGAGGTGGTACGCAAGGGCGGCAAGGCCTCTGTACTCTTCGTCATCCAGCGGGAGGATGCGCGCTTTGTCCGTCCCAGTGATGTGCATGATCCAGCATTTGCGAGGGAGGCTAGGGTGGCAGCGGAGGTGGGGGTAACCTTCCACGCGCTGAAGCTGCGGCTCACAGAGATGGGGGCTGAATTCGCTGGGGTTCTTCCTGTGGACCTCTCCCCTTATGATATCGAGAGGCCAAGGCGTTGGCGTGACGAGGAGCGTCGCTGGTCCGGCTGGGAGCGTCCGGGGTAATCCAGGGACACGACAGGAGCCTTGATGACAGCGACCAGCGCCTCGTTGCTCTCCGAGGGCAACTACGTCGTAAGGTTCTTGCCAGAGCCACCGTTGCTCTTGCTGGTCCTATCATCCAGGTGGCATCCCGCAGCGCAGTTGTCGGCATAGAGAACTTGACCCTATGCAGCATCGCCACGCAAGGCCAAAATTCGTTCCGTACGGGTCGGATGTCGCATGCTTCGTTCCGTACAGGTCGGAGTCGCATGCACCTACTCCGGGCAGAAAGAAGCTTTCAGTGACCTGCTTCTCCCTCGATGAGGAATGCCCAGAGATCCTGGGTTCCAGGAGCAAGGGCCAGGGTGTAGACCCCTGGCTTGTGAAGATGAAGCAAGTAAGAGGCAGGTAGCTCTGCATTGCATCCTTGAGTGGGTGAACTCTCGGGGACGTCCTCCTGGGTACCTCCCACGGAGATCCCAACCAGAGCCTTGGGCTCCTTGAAGTAGAGATGCCAGTTGGCATGCTCCGTCAGGTTGACGAAAGAGACGTGGCTAGTGCTGCTGGATGATCGCTGGATCAAGTAGGTTTCGCCAGAAACCATCTTGGTGTCAGCAGCTTGAGCCGAGTCGTTCACCGCCGCGAGGGCCTTGGGGGAGGCCGAGAGCGCGGCGCAGGCGAGCTTGTCGGGTTCGAGAGAGGCTTGCCCCCAGGTTCCGTGGTCATGACCTCCAGCGCCGCCATGGTTGTGGCCATCTGCACCGCCATGATGGTGGTCACCATGGTGGTGTTCGCCGTGGTCATGATCGTGGTCATCGTGATCGTCGCAACCTGGTAGGGTAGAGAGGGAGAGCGCTACGACGAGGCATAGGAAAGGGAGAGGACGGAAGTGGGACGGCATGGGAAGCCTGGTTGGTGTGGGAGAGGAAGTACATGGATGCAGCCATGGATGCAGGGGTTGGATTCGTTGCCGGTGCGTCAGTGGCAGTGATCCACATGGCAATCTTGGGAGCAGCAATCTTCGTCCTTGGTGCAGAAACCGCCCGGTGGCTTGCAGGAGCCCAGCTTGCGGCATATCCCGAGAGAGCCTTCCTGGCCGAGGGGGTCGCATTCTTCGTCCCCTTGGCAGTCCTCCTTGGTGCAGCAAAAGGCGGCGCAGGTGTTGCCGTCGCAGTGGTTGCCCCCCTCGCAGTAGGGGCCTTTCTGGTTGTTGCATTTGTCACCGAGCTTCTGGGAGTTGGGCGGCTCAAAGCACTGGAATCCTTCTTCGGAAAGGTCACAAGCCCAACCTTCGGCGCCATCACAACCCTCATTGGAGAGCGGGTTGCACGACTTGAGGCCGGTCCAACAGCTTGACGGAAGCTGGTAGGTACCGCTGTTGGTCTCGATGGAAGCGTGGTCCGGGGAGCACTGGCCTGTTCCATTGTCAAACCAGGTACGGAGCAGGGCGACGGGCCCTGCCTTGTCTTTCCCTATGAACTGGATACGGCGCTTCTGATAGCTAGCAAGGATATCCGCAGCCTTGTTCCGTAGATCCAGATCGATGGAAGCAGGTTGGTATCCCTTGGGGACGGCATAGGTGTATCCGCCGGTCAACTTGGCAAAGGTGGGGATTTGGAAAAAATCCCGCGGCACGAATTGGCCCGTCTTCTCTTCCTCCTCGGCAGCTTGCACGAAGAAGTCGACCGCGTGATTTGGATACCCAAAGAGGTAGCCATACGCTCGGAAGCGCTTCGTTGTCGGATCCTTGTCCACAGCGTCCACGACCTGCAAGGGTTTCTCCCAGACGCCCACACCGATCTCCTGGAAGACTGGGTACTCCTTCACCACATCGTCAAAGCGAGGACGGCGGAAGATCACCCCTTCTGCGGATTTCTTCCCATCGAGGACACTGTGGAAGATCTGAAGGTCTGCCGAAAGTGCTGTGGAACAGTGAAACGTTGCCAGAATCCGCCGAGCCTCCTCCACGGAGGCGGGCTCAGTCCCTTCTGCGGGAAACTCCAGGGACAAGAACCCCGTGCTCATTGGCTTGAGCCCACCCACAAGGGTGAAGAGCGCTTCCGTATCGAGAGCCTCCAGAAGCATCCCTTCGGCCTTCTTTTGAAGATTTGCGGGCAACTCTTCCAGCGGGAAGCACTGGCTGCAGGCTACCGCCCCGGTCACCCCCCCCCCTTGCCCTGTTCCCCCGGTGGCTGGTCCTCCTTCGCCTCCACTACCACCCTCTCCTCCTTGTCCCACGTCGCTGCCACTGTTACCTGCGTTGCTCTCCCCGTTGCCTCCTGCTCCTCCCTCTTGCCCTGTGCCCCCGGGCATGGTGTCCCCCCTGGCTGCCCCCTGAGGCACTGCGGAGTCATCTCCGCAGCCGGAGAACCCCATCACCATCATCACCAACAGCCATCTCAATTGCCCCATATCTTCCATCCTTTTGAGGCCCTGCTACTTCGTGACAGGACTCAGATGCCTGTTATAGCATCCAAGTTGATATTGCAACTTGATTGCTTTAATGTTCAGGGCAATGATGGAAGCAAGTTTGAGGGTTGTCCTTGGGGAGGAACGACGAAGCGGGGATGGGTTGGACGAGGTACGGTGTAGAGGGTGCAACCAGGCGATTCTGAGGCGCTCGTTGCCGTGGGAGGTGGTTCGTTATCTGGAGCGAGCGATGGGGGAAGGGATGGATAAGGTGGAGTTCGAGGTGCTGGACGGGCAACTCGATGGAGCGATGCTGACGTCCGGGTTGCCGTCGGGGCGGGAGAGGATATGGGTTCAAAAGGATGTAGAGAGGTGGGGACGTCGTTTTGTGGAGCTGACCGGGTTGCCTCGCTATCACGCGATGTTGGGTCCTGTGGTGAACGACAAGTGCAAGAAGTTCCACGTGGACTACGTGATGTTGAGGCTCCTGGTGACCTACGCGGGGCCAGGTACCGAGCTAGCACCCGACGAGATTGTGAATCGCCAGGCGCTGGAAGCTCCTGCGTGCTGTCATCTTGAGGCGAACGAGGCCATCTTGCGGGATGCCTCCAGGGTGATTCATGCTCGTGCTGGGGATGTGGTGGTGCTCAAGGGGAATGCCTGGCCCGGGAACGAGGGACTGGGCGCGGTGCACCGCTCACCTCCTGTCGAGGGGCGAAACCTGAGGAGGCTTGTGCTTACGCTTACCTGTTTTGGCCCCTCCGGGCGTCCGTGGTAAGTCACGTACCGTGCTTTTGGCGCTGACGCTGGGCCTGTTCCTGGGCTATCTCGGGACGATCCCGGCAGCAGGGCCCCTAGCGGTTCTAGTTGCTGCTGCCGCTGTGGAGGGGCGAACGCGGCGTCTGCTTGCCCTTGCCGCAGGTGGTGCCACGGCAGAGGGGCTGTGGGCCGCCGCTGCTGCTGGTGGGCTTGGATGGGTAATTACCGCTCATCCGGTGTTGGAACGGGGAATGCGAGCAGTGGGTATCGTCTTGGCGATGAGTCTGGGAGTGGTGTTGCTTGTCCTTCGCGTCCCAGTATCCTCCTGGAAACCTTCGGAGGAACGCTCTGCTTCCGCGGTGCTGCTGGGGTTCCTCCTGGTAGCGGGGAACCCTTCGTTCCTGGGCTCTTGGCTTTTGTCTTGCGGGGCATTGCGGGCCCATCCGGTGACTGCCTGGGCCGCGACCCCTGCTGGTGCACCGTGGCTAGGGCTCGGTGCGGCGCTGGGTGTG
>JANWXX010000109.1 GCA_025057345.1 Polyangiaceae bacterium
ATAGCGGCTCTCAAGCTCCTTGCGGTTGAGCACCTTGTAGCGCTCGAAGAGGGCAAGAGAAGGCTCACTGATGAGGTGGCGGAGTGCGGTGGGGGTATCGCGATCATTTGGGAGTCCGCGGCGCTCAGCCTCCTTGTGCCAGGCCTCATCGTAGTTGTTGCCATTGAAGACGACGGGGCTCACTTCGTTCACGAGAGAGGGGAGGATTTTAGCGGCAGCGTCACCAACGGAAAGGCCCGCCTTGAGTTCGGCCTCTAGACGATCTGCCACATGGTCAATGCTTTCGGCAACGATGGTGTTGATGATGGTGTTGGGCCAGGAGATGTTCTGAGATGAGCCAACGGCGCGGAACTCGAACTTGTTTCCGGTGAAGGCAAAAGGAGAGGTACGGTTGCGGTCGGTGGTATCCCTGTTGATGGCAGGAATGGCCGTGACAGCGAGGTCGATGGTGTCCCGTTTGTCACCTGGACGGTCGGCACCCCGCAGGATCTGATCGAAGATTCCCTGGAGTTCGTCGCCGAGGAAGACGCTCATGATGGCGGGAGGGGCCTCGTTGGCACCGAGGCGATGGTCGTTCCCGGACGAGGCCACGGAGGAACGGAGCAGGCCACCGTGCTTGAGAACCGCACGGGTAGTAGCCACAAGGAACAGGAGGAACTGGATATTACGGATGGGAGTAGGGCCTGGATCAAGGAGGTTCTCGCCACTATCGGTCGCCATGGACCAGTTGTTGTGCTTTCCTGAGCCGTTGATGCCGGCAAAGGGCTTTTCGTGCTCAAGGAAGGCTAGGTTGTGCTTAGGTGCGATTTTTCGGAAGAGTTCGAGGACGAGAAGGTTATGGTCAGCGGCCCGGTTGACTACCTCAAAGATGGGGGCACACTCGTATTGGGCTGGAGCCACCTCGTTGTGGCGTGTTTTCAACGGGATGCCAAGTTCGATGGCCTCGTGTTCGACCTCGCTCATCACCGCTAGGATACGGTCCTTGATAGCCCCGAAGTATTGGTCTTCTAGCTCCTGTCCCTTAGGGGGGGGGGCCCCAAAGACTGTGCGGCCGCACGCTACCAGATCAGGGCGCAGGGCAAAGAAGGAGCGATCAATCAAAAAGTACTCCTGCTCCGGGCCCATGGTACAGGTGACTCGTTTGACGTCCGTGCGGCCCAGCAGGTGCAGCAGCCGGGTGGCTGCCGCGGAGATGGCTTCCAAGCTCCGGAGCAGAGGTGTCTTCTCATCAAGAGACTCGCCGGTGTAGGAGACGAAGGCGGAAGGAATGGTGAGAGTGGTGCCATTGGGATGGTCGACCAGGAAGGGCGGAGTGGTGGGATCCCAGGCGGTATAGCCCCGAGCCTCGAAGGTCGCTCGCAGGCCGCCGGACGGGAACGAGGAGGCATCCGGTTCGCCTTGCACCAGTTCGCGACCGCCAAAGCGCTCGATTAGCCCGTCGCCCTCGTAGGAGAGGAAGGAGTCATGCTTCTCTGCTGTGATTCCTGTCATCGGCTGGAAGAGGTGAGTAAAGTGGGTGGCTCCTCGCTCGATAGCCCACTCCTTCAGCCCGTGGGCAACGGCCGGAGCGATGGCAGGATCCAGCGGAGCCCCTTGGAGCACCGTATCCCGGAACTTCTTGAACACATCCTTGGGAAGCCTCCGCTGCGCCTCCTCCAAGGAGAACGTGCGCTCCCCAAAGCGAGCTGACTGGGGCCTCCGGTCGTTGAGGGACCCCACGGGTTTGCGGGTGACTACCGATTGGATCGCGTCAAAACGTGCCTTGGCCGACATGCATCCTCCTCGCAGAATCGAGGGTTGCCTGTATGGCCCCCTGGCCCTCGCCGAGCAACCAGAATCATCGTCAATTCCCCAGGAAATCTACTATGTTTCCGCTGTGTAAACAGGAGGTTTCTCAGGGGGCAATTGTCGGGTGACGAAGAGGAAACTCGCGGTTGACACGATGCGTTATCGCTCCTAAGAAACCCATGTTGATCTCCACAGCGATGAGGGTTGCATGTCGAAGAAGAAGAACGAACAGCGCCGGAGCGGCACAGGTAGCTTCCCAAGGAACGGGAGGGGAGAGGGGGAGGGGATTCCTGTAGTGCTTTCTGCAGCTGCGAATGAGGAAGTTCCCTTGGTGACCTTGTTGGGGGGAGGGGAAACCATCACGGCTTCAGCTGCTGTTTCGGCTCTGGCGTCCGCTTCGGCCGCGAATGTTTCGGCTCTGGCATCTGCTTCGGCCTCGACTCTAGGAGAGGAGGACAAGAGAGAGCGACGAAGGGGCAACCAACGGGGGAGGATTGCGGTGGTAGCGGGGCTTAGAACCCCCTTTCAGAAGCAGGGGACGGGGTTTCGGGAGCTAACGACGGTGGACTTGGCCACAGCGGTGGTGAGCGAGCTGTTGCAGCGTTCGGGATTGAGCCCAGCGGAGATCACGCTATGCGTGTATGGTCAGGTTGTCCCGACGCTGGACTGGCTGAACCTTGCCCGCGAGGTGGTTCTCCGGGCTGGGCTACCGAGGGAGATAGAGGCTTACTCAGTATCTAGGGCCTGTGCGACGGGCATTCAGGCGATGACGAGTGCTGCCGAAGCGATGCTAGCAGGGCACCACGAGGTAGCGTTGGTGGGGGGTGCAGATAGCATGAGCGACGTACCGCTGGGGCTATCGAGACCGCTGCGGGACGCCCTGGTGAAGGCACAGAAAGGGCGGACGTGGCGGGAGAAGCTTCAAGCGTTCCTGTCACTCAAGCCTAGAGATCTGGTGCCTCCGGTTCCAGGCTTCTCCCGGGAGCCAACTACGGGAGAGCAGATGGGGGAGGCTGCAGAGAAGATGGCCAAGGAGAACCAGATCGGACGGTGCTGGCAGGACGAGATTGCACTGGCAAGCCACCGGAACGCAGCGCGAGCATGGTCCGACGGGACTTATCGGGAGGAGGTGATGACGGTGATTGCGCCTCCGTACCAGGAGGTGATTTCCGAGGACAATCTTGTGCGTCAGGATACGACGATGGAGGCTTTGGCGAAGTTGAAGCCTGCTTTTGACCGGCAGCACGGAACCATTACCGCGGGGAACAGCTCACCGCTAACGGATGGGGCGAGTGCGCTTCTGCTAATGACGGAGGAGAAGGCGAAGGCACTGGGATACCGTCCGCTGGGGTATTTGCGGTCCTGGGCCTATGCAGCGGTGGATCCGGCGTGGCAGCTTTTGATGGGTCCGGTTTTCGCGGTCCCGAAGGCTCTGGATCGAGCAGGGCTAACCCTGGGTGACATGGCTCTCGTGGACATGCACGAGGCTTTTGCTGCGCAGGTGGCCTCGAATCTTCAGGCAATCGAGAGCGATACCTTCTGCCAACAGCGCCTGGGGCGGAGCAGCAAGCTTGGGGAGATCGATCGAGCAAAGCTCAACGTCAATGGAGGTTCCATTGCCATTGGGCACCCCTTCGCGGCGACCGGAGGTCGGATGGTGCTGTCTACGCTACGAGAGTTGAGGAAGCGAGGCGACCAGTTTGCGCTACTGACACTGTGCGCAGCGGGCGGGCTGGGAGCGGCGGTGGTTTTGGAGAACGGAGATGCGTGAGGGGAACTATGGAGGCAACCGAGAAGAGGGAAAAGACCGTGACTGGTCAAGTGGGCATGATCACGACCCAGCTGCGCTCGGACGGCGTGGCTGTGCTAACCTACGATGTTCCGGGGGAGCCGGTGAACACACTACGTCGCGACACTGCTGAAGCACTCTCAAAAGCGCTGGCTGCGATTGAGGCAGATCCGGCGGTAGCTGCGATCGTGATCACTTCCGGCAAGAGAGATTCTTTTCTGGTAGGAGCAGACATTGCCGTGCTCCGAGACTGCAAGACCGCAGCGGATGCGGAAGCTCTAAGCCGGGAGGCGCAAGCCAATTTTCAGCGGCTAGCAAGCTTTCCCAAGCCTGTGGTGGCGGCCATCCATGGTCCCTGTCTTGGGGGTGGGTTTGAGCTAGCATTGGCCTGCCAGGGGCGGGTTGCCTCCGAGGATGCGAAGACAGTGGTGGGTCTGCCGGAGGTGCAGCTTGGCCTGCTTCCTGGGGCTGACGGGCTTCAGCGGGTCGCGGATCTGACTAGCATCGCAGACGCCCTCGATTTGGGCCTGACCGGACGCAACCTGAAAGCGCGGCGTGCTTGGGAGATGGGGCTGATTGACGAGGTAGTACCGACCTCCATCTTGCTCGAAGCTGCGGCTGAGCTGGCGCTGACACTGGCTCGTGGTCAGTTCCCTCGACGCCCGAAAGTCACTAGTGCGAAGCGGCTTCGGGTTCTCGCCCTGGAGCGGAACCCGCTGGGGCGGCTGGTGCTCTTCCGGGAAGCCCGTGCCAAGGCGCAGGCCAAGACCCGGGGGCACTACCCGGCGGTGGATCGCATCCTCGACGTACTTGAAGCACATGCCTCTGGGGGCATGGTTGCTTCCCGGGAAGTGGAGGCTCGGGCCTTTGGCGAGCTGGTGGTCAGCGAAACCTCGGCGCGGCTAGTCGACCTCTTCTTTGCGACTAACGCGCTCAAGAGGGACAGTGGGGTGGACGATGCTACTGTTCAGCCTCGCCCGGTCCATCGTATTGCTATGATCGGCGCGGGCTTTATGGGGGCAGGGATCGCCTACGTCAGCTCCAACGCGGGCATCTCCGTGCGGCTCAAGGACCGAGACGCAGCAAGCCTGGCCCGGGGCATGAAGGCGGTGGCTGATCTCTATGGGGAACGGGTCAAGCGCCAAAGTATGACCGCCATGGAGCAGACACTGAAGATGGCCCTGGTGACCGGTACCATCGACTACTCCGGCGTTGCTAGTGCAGACATCGTGATTGAGGCAGTCTTCGAGGATATCGAGCTGAAGCAACAGATTGTCCGTGAGGTGGAGGCCCTCACTCGACCGGAGACGATCTTTGCCTCGAACACCTCGTCGATCCCCATCGCACGCATCGCCGAGGCTTCCTGTCGGCCCCACACGATTCTTGGAATGCACTACTTTAGCCCGGTCCATAAGATGCCGCTGCTGGAGGTCATCACCACGCGGCAGACGGCCCCATGGGCTACTGCTACCGCAGTTTCGCTAGGCAAGCGCCAGGGCAAGACGGTCATCGTCGTCAACGATGGTGTAGGTTTCTACACCACGAGGATTCTTGCGCCTTACATGAATGAGGCGGCGCATCTGCTTGCAGAGGGGATCCCTATTGAGGAGATCGACCGGGCGTTGCTGAACTGGGGCTGGCCTATCGGCCCCATGGCTCTCATCGATGAGGTGGGGATTGACGTTGCGGCGCATGTTGGTCCTATCCTGCGCTCTGCTTTCGGAGGTCGTATGGAGCCTCCCTCCGTGGTCAACCGGCTGGTGGACGATGGACGCAAGGGGCGCAAGAACGAGCGAGGGCTTTACCTCTATGGGGCCGCTCGCAAGCGTGGACGTCTACCGTTCCAGAAGACTTCCTTGAAGCAGCCTGATCCATCGGTTTACAAGCTAATTGGGGTGGAACCTACGCCGGGCAAGCTACCTGTGGAGGAGATCCAGATGCGCTGCTCGCTTCAGTTGGTGAACGAGGCGCTTCACTGCTACGGCGATGGGGTGCTACGGAGCGCTCGAGATGGGGATATCGGCGCGGTCTTCGGCCTGGGGTTTCCGCCGTTCCGTGGGGGGCCATTTCGCTACGTTGACACGTTGGGAGCGACGGAAGTACTGCGAAGGATCCGCTCCTTCGAAGAGCGACTTGGCCAGCGGTGGACACCAGCACCGGCGCTGATCGAAGCGGAGCGCAACAGGAAGAAGTTTCACGGCTAAGGGGGTAGGGACCAACCGGCTCCTTCACCCTTGGGGCCATGTTGATCAGGGGTTTTCGGGGGTGGGCGCTGAGGGAGCCGGTCCGGAGCTGGTGGCCTTCTTGATCGACTTGAGGATGATGAATTCGACGCGGCGATTCTGCTGGCGCCCCTTCGCACTGTTGTTGTCTGCGATAGGCTTTTCCTGGCCGTAGCCCTTGGCTACGAGGCGCTTGCGGTTGATGTTCTTCTTGTCGACGAGGTAAGCCACGACAGCCTCGGCGCGGCGCTGGGAGAGGGATTTGTTGGCCTCGGCAGAGCCCACGTTATCGGTGTGGCCCGCGACTTCGACGAGGAAGATGCTTTCGTTGGCAGCTAGGACACTGGCGACTTGGTCGAGGATCTTGAAGCTCTTTGGTCCGACGATCTTGTCGCTGTTGGTAGCAAACTGAACCTGATCCAAGATTTTGATACCATCGTCAGTGACCTCCACGAGGGAGCCAGGGGCCTTGTCGGAGCAGCCGTCGTCATCCTTGAAGCCGTTGTAGGTTTCTGGTTCTTTGGGGCACTTGTCTTTGGAGTCGGGGATGCCGTCGCCATCCGAGTCAGGGTCGGGGCAACCACGCATTTCTTTGGTCCCAGGGATATCAGCGCACTCGTCTTCGAGGTCGGGGACACCATCTCCGTCGTTGTCCGGGTCGGGGCAGCCATCTTCGTCCTGGAAGCCATCGGTGTCTTCCGGCTCATTGGGACACTTATCCTTGGAGTCGGGGATGCCATCTTTGTCGTTGTCAGGGCAGCCGTAGAACTGCCCTTTGGCGCGGACGACGTTGGGGCCGCCATCGTTGGGGCACTTGTCATCCTCATCGGAGATGCCGTCCTTGTCGGCATCCGGGATCTCATCGGGGCAGCCGTCCTCGTCCTGGAAGCCGTTCATGGACTCGGGATTATTGGGACACTTATCGTTCTCGTCCTTGATACCGTCGCCGTCGTTGTCGTAATCAGGACAGCCGTCCTTGTCGTCAAACCCGTCGAGATCCTCACGCTCCATCGGGCACTTATCATCGCTATCGCGAAGGCCGTCGCTGTCGGAATCTCCCATCTCACCGACGTACATAACGCCGGCGAAGGCGCGAAAGATAGGAACACCGACTCCCTGCAGGACGCCGGGGCCGCCGCCGAGGGTGAGGTGGACCCCAGTATGGAGCGGGCTGATCTGGAGACCCAAGTCGGTTTCTAGGGAACTGGTGCCGGCCTTGGAGCTGAATTTGGTGGAGCCAAACCCTTCGGCTACGATACGGACGACCTGGCTGACGCGGAAACCACCGGCCACGCCATAGCGAAACTCAGGACCAAGCTCGGTAGAGCCGAGGCGGCTGGGTTGGCGATAGAGGCCAGCGATGTTGGCAGCGAAGTCGAAGGGACCAGTACGCCCATCAAGGATTCCCCGGATGCCTGCGACGGGGCCCCTGTCACCGATGTAGGAATCCTTGGCGGTAGCGTTGCCCAGGGGGCCGGAGAGAAAAACGGCACCGCCGAGAACCAGAGGGGAGTCGACCTCCCCGAGAGCGCGGAGCTTCGCCTCCAGCATCGGATCGCCGAGGCCTGTGGCCTTGAGGCCGTTTTTGGAGGCATTGCCAGTGGTGGTATCGATGCCATCTCCCTGAACGTAGGAAACTGGGATGCGGAGGCCGAGCTGGAGGCGCGGTGTAGGGGTGAGAGAAGCGAGCGCGTCGCCGGTCACCATGGATTTGATGACCTTGATATCGCGGCTTTGGATAGCGTTGGGCTCACTGCAGTTGTCGACGGCCTTGCAGCTTTTGAGGAGGAAGGGGGAGTCGCTGTAGTTGACGAAGACGCCTGCGGACCAGGCCATTTTGCCGTCCGTACGGGCACCTTGGACCGTGAAGAAGTTCCGCGGCCCTGGGGCAGGCTGAAAGCGCTGAACAGAAAATTCACCGCTCTTGGCTTCCTCAGCCAGGCCGAGGGTCGGGATCAAGGTCACGGTGGAGAGAGAAAACAACACCCAGCGAAGACGGAGGCTCATCGGGTTTCTTCCGTGGTGAAGGGAGCGCCCACCGGTCAGGTTGGGAAACGCCGGGTAGACCGTCTCATACCATCGCGCTAGGTTGCAAGGAGCTTTCGCGCCTACCTGGGGCGTCAGTGGTAAGATACAGCGTGGTCACCTGCTCGATCTGCCATGTCCTCAACCCTCCGGGGACACACGTCTGCCCCCGGTGTGGAGCTCCGTTGATGGCAGCCCCCTTTGCAGGGGGGTTGGTCGAGTTGGGGTGGGGGCGGGCGGTGATGGGGCCGGTCATCGGGGATGGCGGAATGGGGACTGTGTACCGGGGCTGGCTTTACTACAACCCAGGTGGCCCTCGGGCAGGAACCCCCCCCCACGAAGTTGCCATTAAGATGTTGCATCCTTCCCTCTCCGGCCGCCCCCACGTACGCCAGCTCTTTCAGGGAGAGGCGCAGGCCCTAGCTCAGCTTGCCCACCCCAACATTGTCCATTTCTACGGGCTTGCAGAGAGCCACGGACAACTTGCCCTTGTCATTGAATTCGTGGCCGGACAATCTCTCGATGCGGTAATCGAGCGCAATGTACGTTGTGCGACCCCAGGACAACCCGTGCTCCAGCCGGTACGAGCTTGGCACTACTTCCAGCAGCTCCTCGGAGCGTTGGCAGCGACCCATGCACTAGGGATTGTTCATCGGGACGTGAAGCCTGCCAACCTGCTGATCCGCTGGGACGGACTGGCTAAGCTCACCGACTTTGGGATCGCTCGGCTTCCTGCGGATATGGCCCACACCACAGGAGGTCTCCAGCCTGGGACCGGCGCGTACATGTCGCCGGAGCAGGTGAATGGCCAGCCCCTAGATGGTCGCAGCGACCTCTATTCCGCGGCCATCGTCCTCTACGAAATGCTCACGGGGCACACTCCTTTCGAACATGGAAACCGCAATGAGTTGATGATCCGGGCAGCACAACTTGGCGAGATGCCGCCACCCCTCACGGCCTTTCTGCCTCAGGCGCCTCCGGCCTTGACCATGGCCATGGCCCGCGCCCTTGCCAAGCACCCAGACCACCGCTACTCGAACGCCATCGAAATGGGGAATGCCTTCCGTACTGCGCTCCAGATTCCAGAAACCAGCGGTTGGCAGGCCCAGCAAGCCCTGGCTGCCAGTGCTCGGAGCATCGCCGATGCCCCAGAGGCGCTAGCCTCTGAGCATCCGCCTCCTCCCCAGGGGCTTCTCAGTTTCCCTACCCCCCGAGGCAAGGGCAAAACGGAGAAGATGCCTGTGATCGAAGCCGATCGCATGCGCGCTGCGGTTGCCAGTGCCTACTTCCTCGACACCCCGAGCCTGGGTCGTTAGCCCTTCCCTTCCGGTCCTTAGCGTCCTATGCCTGCGACGCTTTCATGCGACCCTACCTCGACCTGCTGCGCTTTGTGCTTGAGCATGGCGTCCGCAAGCCAACCCGGGCGGTGCTCCCGTCCACGGGGCAAAGGATCGACGCGATCAGCGTCTTTGGCTACCAGGTTCGCTTTGATCTACGGGAGGGCTTCCCTGCGGTCACCACCAAGAAGCTGGCCTTTCGGGCGATGACTCGCGAGCTCCTCTGGTTCCTCGCTGGGGACACCAACGTCCGGAGCCTCCAGGCGGACGATGTACACATCTGGGATGAGTGGGCCGATGCGGATGGCCAAGTTGGCCCTATCTACGGGAAGCAGTGGCGCTCTTGGGAAACCCCCAATGGTGAAACCATCGACCAGATCGCCAGGGTGATTGAGGGAATCCGAAGGGTTATGGAAGATCCCTCTGCCTCTGAGGGGCGTCGTCTGGTGGTAACCGCTTGGAACCCTGCGGATCTTCCGGCTATGAGGCTTCCACCCTGCCATGTTCTCTTCCAGTTCTCGGTGACGGAAGGTCGGCTCTCCTGCCAGCTCTACCAGCGGAGTGCTGATGCCTTCCTAGGGGTTCCCTTCAACATTGCCAGCTATGCGCTGCTCACACACCTGATTGCCCAGATCACAGGTCTCTCCGTGGGTGAGTTCATCCACAGCTTCGGAGACTTGCATCTGTACACCAACCATGTGGAGCAAGCACGGCAGCAGCTTGCTCGCGAGCCCTACCCGCTGCCACGCCTCTGGCTGAACCCGGAGCGGATGCGTTTGGAAGATTTTACTCTGGAGGATATCCGTCTGGAGGGGTACCAGCACCATCCTCCGCTCCGGGGCGAGGTAGCGGTGTGAGGCCCCGGCTGCTGCTGGTGGCAGCGATGGACCTGGCCCGGGGGATCGGCCGAGGCAATGCGCTGCCCTGGCATCTACCGAGGGATCTTCGTCGATTCCGCTCCCTGACGCTGGGTAAGCCGCTGATTGTCGGGCGGCGTACCTACGAGTCCGTCGGGAAACCGCTTCCTGGACGCTACATGATCGTGGTGACCCGAAGTGTCGGCTACACGGCGCCCGGGTGCGAAGTGGCCGGCTCCCTGGACGAGGCGCTCTCCCTGGCAGCGCAGTGGGGTGAGGAGGCCGTGATTGGCGGAGGCGAAACCATCTATGCTGCGGCGCTACCCGGCTGCGATCGGCTAGCGCTGACCCTGGTGTTGGGGCATTTTCCTTGCGACACCTTCTTCCCAGATCTCTGGTCACAAGGGGTATGGCAGGTCCGAGCTGATGCGTTCCACCCGGCAGACGACCAGAACCCCTACGCCTGTGTCTTCTTGGAGGTCGAGCGTGTCACCTCCGTTTGACACCGGAAAGCGCCGCATGCGAGTGTCCCGCGGCTGCCGGGGTCGACCCGGGGCTGCGAGGCCCTGCTGTATGCGCACCACTCTGTTGCCTGCTTTCCTCTTGGTCGCCCTTGCCGTGCCGATGGGGAGCCCGCCCTCTGTCTTCGCGCAGACCGACTCTCCTGTCCCCCCTGCTACGACGGCTTCAGCCCCGCCCCCTGCTCCTCCGCCTTCTGCTCCCTCACCTTCCCCAGAACCCTCCGCGCCCCCTCCTTCGACGACCCCCCCGACTACCGGAGTGGGCCCTGAGAGGACACCACGCCCGACTACTAGCGTCGGGGTCGAGGGGGCACTATCGCTTCGCAACCGGGAGATCTTCTCTGAGGACTGGTGGACTCATGTACGTCCGATCTTCGAGATCCATGGCCTATATCGGTTGCGAGCCGAGCTGTTTCACAACTTCTTCCTAAGCCGTACTGACCGGAATTCTGGTCTTTGGGCGCCTCCCATCGACTATCGCTACGTAGCTACCGATGGCACCCAGGTGCCGCTCTCGGGTCTGGACAACTGCGGGGACTCGACAGCTCAATCTTGTCGAAACAAAAGCCAGTCGAGTGCCAACATGCGCTTCCGGCTCAACCCTGAGCTCCACCTCTCTGACAGTTTGCGCATCGTGTCTCAGGTCGACCTCCTCGACAACCTTGTGCTCGGATCGACGCCCAACAGCTACTATAACGCCTATGATCCGGCCACCGGCAAGGTGGGTGTTGGGGGCCAGAGCCCCTATGCTCCCCGCTCCTTCTTTTCCACCACCGCCGAGCCCCCTACCGCTGGTCGCAACAGCCTGACCAACTCCCTCGCGGTCAAGCGGGTCTGGGGTGAGTACATGACACCTCTGGGCGTGTTGCTCCGCTTCGGCCGCCAGCCGAACCATTGGGGCCTCGGCATGCTCCACAACTCCGGGGATGGCTTTGACTCCGACTGGCAGTCGACGCTGGATCGCATCCTTGTCGCTACTTCCATTAAGTCTCTCGACCTGCATATCGCTGCCATGTGGGATTTCCCCCATGAGGGAGCGATTGGCTCACGGGTCTACGAGATGCAGGGGCAGCCTTATGACCTGGGTCAGCTTGATGACGTGAGCCAGTATGGTCTGATGATTCTGCGCCGTCGTAACCCGGATCTCGTCCAGCAAGACCTTGCTGTCGGCAAAGCGGTCCTTCAAGGGGGTATCTACACCCTCTATCGGAACCAGATCCTGGCCAACGACATCGCCGGCGACTCGACCACGGAGGCCTCCCTCGGTCAGTCGCCGGCCAGTGTGCAGAATGGGCTTGTGCGGCGCAATGCCTGGGCCATCATCCCCGACGCTTGGGCCCAGGTCCGTTATCGGAAGTTCCGCTTCGAGATCGAGGCGGCCACGGTTCAGGGCTCCATCGAGAACACGCTGGATCGAGGTTCGGACTTTCAGGGGTCCGCTGGTGCGCCCGACGGATGGAAGATCCGCCAGTACATGCTCGCTACCCAGACGGAATTCCGTGCCATTGAAGATCGGCTCCGAGTCCAGTTCGGCTTTGGATGGTCTTCTGGAGACCCGGGGATCCTTGGTACGGATGCCCTCTCCCCCAAGCGTCCTGGGCTTCCCTCCCAGGGGCCTATCGACCGCACCTTCTCCATGGGGAGCTTCCACCCTGACTACCGTGTCGATCTAATCCTGTTCCGCAACATCCTGTCCCGTGTGCAGGGGGCCTACTACTTCAAACCTCAGATCGACTACGACTTCTCCCGGGGGCTCAACGGGCAGAAATTCGGAGGCGGTGCTGCAGTCATCTGGAGTCGTGCCTCGGAATTCATCCAGACACCGGGCCACAAGCGAGACTTGGGCGTCGAGCTGGATTTCCAGCTTTATTACCAGTCCAAAGACGGAGCCCTCAACGATGATCCAGAGCGCATGGGGGGCTTCTTCACCATGCTCCAGTACGGTGTCCTATTTCCCCTCGGGGGCCTTGGCTACCAGCCCGGTGAGATCTCCAGCGCCCAGAACAGCGCCATTCCCACCAACCCTGACACGAGTGCTGCTCATACCGTCCGCTGGTACATGGGCATCCTGTTTTGATTTTGCCTCAAAGATTTATGCATTACCTACGGAGT
>JANWXX010000010.1 GCA_025057345.1 Polyangiaceae bacterium
GGTAGCCCTGCTCATAAGCAGCATGCCTTGTCCAGTAGGGATCATAGAGGTGACCCCTGGCCAACAACACCAGATCCGCCCGCTCCGCCACCAGGATCGAGTTGGCGTCAGCCCAGGAAGAAACGTTCCCCACTGTCATCACGGGGACACGCGCTTCCTGCCGGATCTGATCGGCGAAAGGTGTCTGGTAGAGACGCCCAAAGGTTGGTTTGCCTTCTGGCACCGTCTGCCCTGTGGAAACGTCTAGGATATCCGCTCCCTCGGCAGCCAGTGCCGCAGCGATCCGCACTGCATCTTCTGCAGAGGTTCCTGCCGGGTGCCAGTCTGTAGCGCTGATCCGAACGCTAATCGGCTTCTCCTTAGGCCAGACGGCGCGCACCGCTCGGAGAACCTCCAACGGCCACCGTAGGCGGTTATCGAGGGAACCTCCATACTCATCCTCACGTCGATTGGTAAGAGGTGATAGGAAGCTAGCGAGGAGGTAGCCGTGGGCCATGTGGAGTTCAAGCAGGTCGAAGCCAGCACGTTCAGCACGCTCTGCTGCTTGAACGAATTGGTCTCGGATGACATCCATGGCACGGCGGTCGAGAGGGGTTGGCGTCTGGCTGACACCAGGGAAGTAGGGGAGGGGAGAGGCAGAGACGATGGGCCAGTTGCCTTCCTCAAGGGGCAGGTCCATCCCTTCCCACATCCGCCGGGTGGAGGCTTTGCGCCCCGCATGGCCGAGCGGGATCCCGATCTTGGCTGTGGAGTGGGTATGAACGAAATCGACGATCCGCCGCCAAGCCTCCTCTTGGGCGTCGTTGTATAGGCCAGTACAGCCTGGAGTGATGCGCCCTTCGGCGCTCACATTGGTCATCTCCGTGAGGATCAGACCTGCCCCCCCGACAGCTCGGCTACCGAGGTGAACAAGGTGCCAGTCTCCTGGGATACCATCAACAGCAGTGTACTGGCACATGGGGGAAACCGCGATGCGGTTGTCGAGGACGAGGCCCCGAAGTCGTAGTGGGACGAACATCGGTGGGCGTTCATCATGGCAGCCGTGAGCTTGGGCAAAGGCACGATCGACTTGGGCGACGAATTCCGGATCCCGGAGCTTGAGGTTCTCGTGGGTGATACGAAGGGAGCGGGTCAGCAGGCTGAAAGCAAAGGGGAGTGGTTCAAGGCGGTCGAAGTAGCGCTCCGTGTGTTCAAACCACTCAAGACTGACCTGGGCGGCGCGCTGCACCGCCTCGACAACTGGTCGCCGGGATTCCTCGTAGGTGGCCAGAGCAGAGGTGAGATGACCAGGGGCCAAGGCGAGAGCTTCGGCCAGTGCGATGGCATCCTCCATAGCAAGCTTGGTCCCGGAGCCGATGGAGAAATGTGCCGTATGCGCTGCATCTCCCATCAGGATCAACGAAGAACTACCTACTTTGATCCACCACCGGTCATTGCGGATGGTAGGGAACTGACGCCACAAGCTCCGATTGGTGACCAAGTGGTGCCCCTGGAGATCTTCGGCGAAGAGCGCCTCGAAGTAAGCGAGGGTCTGCTCTTCGGAAGCTCCGTCGAGGCCAGCGGCGCGCCAGGTTGCCTCAGTGCATTCGACGATGAAGGTGGAGAGAGGCTCTCCCTCCGACGAAGTGGGAGCATACTGGTATGCGTGAACCCGGAAGAGCCCATGGTGGTTCTTTCGGAAGAGGAAGGTGAACGCGGGGAAAGGACGAGTGGTGCCAAGCCAGACGAAGCGGTTGGGTCGTAGGTCGATGCGGGTGCCAAAGTCGTACTCACCTCGAAATCGGCTATTGACGCCGTCACAGGCGATGATCAGCTCCGCATCGGGGAGCGAGGTCACCTCGTGGTGGAAGTGGATCTTCACACCGAGGTCAAGGGCACGACGTTGAAGGATCTGGAGCAGCTTCCGCCTGGACATCCCAGAAAACCCATGGCCCGTCGAAGTGAGCACCTGCCCCCGGTAGTGAACGTCGATGTTATTCCAGTGGTAGAAGCTCGCTGCGATTCCGTCGTAACTCTCCTGGTCGGCCTGCTGAAGCTGATGGAGTGTTGCATCGCTGAACACCACACCGAAGCCGAAGGTATCATTTGCACGATTGCGCTCAAAAACCTCGATCTCATGGGTGGCGTCTTGCTTCTTCATCAAGATGGAGAAGTAGAGGCCCGCGGGGCCTCCGCCAATGCACGCAATCTTCATGGGTTCTCCCGGGGGGCTGGCGACAGTAGCCGCTCGCAGATCTCGGTTACCACCATGGCAACGAGCCGTTCATAGATCGATTCCCCTTCCGCTGCGGTTGCCTCGGCGGGGGCGCCAGTGTACGCCCGGCTCATGCCGATCTCCGTAAAGGTGACAGGCGACCCACCTGCAGTGCGGATCGCCTCCGCCAAGGAGATCCCGAGGGAAGGTAGCCGAGCCGCAACGGGTCTCACTAGCCCGGGCCGTGCCGCCTGTACGAGCGAGGTTTCGTAGCGCCCGGCGTGGCAGTCTCCTCGCTTGAACTCCTCGGTGAGTGTCCGCCCCCACCGCCGCGTAAGCTGATCCGGGAAACTAACTACGTCATCGCCGCGTTCATCTGCTACCCTCTCAATCACTCGGCGTAGTGCCGCAGCATGCTCCGGCTCCAAGTGGTTGTTCACCAGCGTCACATGGGAGAAACCGTCATCCAGCAGAGCTCCGATGACATCCCAAAGGAGTGCCTCCAACGTTTCTTCGCGAAGGGACAACGCCCCTCGAAACCCTCGTGCGTAGCGAGTGACTCCATAGGCGATGGGGGGTGCCACTACCGCGTGGATCCCCCGCTCTCGCAGTGCTCGCGCTGCCCGCAAACACACCTCCTCACTGAGGATCGCGTCCGTAGCCAGTGGCAAGTGGGGGCCGTGGGGTTCGGTGCTCCCTACCGGGATTAGCGCTGCCGTAGGACTGGAGGTCAACATCTCCGTAAGTTCTTCGGTGGTTAGCTCCCCCAGCCAGAGTCGTTCCATTACGGCTGACCCTCCCGGGCTTTGAGCGCTTTCCGGTCGATTTTTCCTCGATCGTTCTTAGGTAGATCCTCCACTAGCTCGATCCAGCGAGGGTACTTGTGTTTGCTTAGCCGCTCTTTGACGTACTGCTGCAGCTCCGCTACCAGCGCTTCGCCCCGCGCCTTCCCCTCAGGACGCGCCACCACGTATGCCTTGGGCTTCAGTAGCCCATCCTCCAGCACTCCAATCACCGCTGCGTGAGCTACCTCTGGATGCTGCATGAGGCATTCCTCGACCTCAAGGGGGGATACCCACAAACCGCTCACCTTCAGCAGTTCGTCGGCCCGACCTGCAAACCACAGGTACCCTTCTTCATCGATGCGGAAAAGATCACCGGTGCAGCACCAGTGCCCATGAAAGGTCTGCCAGCTCTTGTCCCGATCCTGGTGGTAGGCCAGCGCGACTGAGTCTCCCTTGACCCAGAGTAGGCCGATTTCGTTGGGGGGCAGGGGAGGGGCGCCAGGCCCCTCTGCCTCTTGGGGGAGCACCTTGATCTCATAGCCCTCCACCACTTTGCCCAGGGATCCCGGGCGTACATCACCGGGACGATTGGTGGCGTAGATATGGAACATCTCTGCAGACCCGATGCCGTCGTAGACTTCACCGCCAAAACGGGCAAGCCAGCGGGAAAGCAACGAGGCCGGGAGGGCTTCACCGGCGGAGAGGGAGAACCGCACTGAGGAGAGATCAAGGCCTGGCTCTCCCCGGGAGCGTCGCTCCTCATCCCAGTCGAGGAGCTTGCCAAGCATCGTGGGAACATTGGTGACGATGGTGGGCCGATACTGCTCAATCGCTGCGTAAAGGCTATCGGGGGTGGGACGCTCGGCGAAGAGACAGATGGTAGCGCCTACCGCGAAGGGGAAGAAGAGGTTGGTTCCGGTGGCATAGCCAAAGTAAAGGCGGGGAACGCTAACTGTGACGTCGTCGGGGCGGTAGCCTATGGTCTTCTTGGCGTAGACTTCTGTGTTGAAGGCAAAGTCACGGTGCGTGTGAATGGCTGCCTTCGATTTGCCCGTGGAACCGGAGGTGAACAACCATATGGCTACGTCGTCTCTGCGACTCGTCCAGGGGCACAGCGGCGGAGCCTCTCGGAGTGCGTCCGAGAGCCAAGCGGAAGGGATACCGGCAAGTGTGGGGGGGAGCTCTCCGGAGGTTTCTGGATCATGGCCGGTAAGGACTTCGGGTACCAGCAGCAAGCACCGTAGGCAGGGGGCTCCCCGAAGCGTATCCTCTAGCGCGGTGGCGACACGAGGCAGGGTGATGATCGCGGAGGCGCGGGTGTAGCCCACTAGGTAGGCAAGGTCGGTGGTGGGGGCGTCCGGGTTGCCCATGGTGAGGACTGCACCGATCTTCAGGATCGCGAAGATGGACCAAACGAAGGGGGGAGTATCCGGCAGGACAATCAGTACCCGTTCCTCAGGGCGGACACCTGCCGCCTGAAGAGCAGCACCCAGTCGCTCGGTCCGATGGGCGACCTGGGCATATGTCCAGGAGAGTGTGCCAAAGCGTACCGCAACCTTCTCGCCTAGGCCCTCGCCCAAGCGGTCAAGGAGGAAGTAATCGGCAAGGTTAAACTCCTCGGGAAAAACAGGCTTGCTCATGGCCTCCTCTCGGATGGTGTAGAGCGTGCTCTCTCGGCTTGGATCATCCGGGTAGCGATGACCACCCGCTGGATTTCTGTCGTCCCCTCATAGATTCGGAGCGCGCGAATCTCTCGGTACAGCCGCTCAACGGCAATGCCGCGAACGACTCCGAGCCCCCCATGGATCTGAAGTGCGCGATCGATGATCCGCTGCGCTGCTTCCGTGGCGTACATCTTGGCGATGGCTGCTTCCTGGGTGATGTTGGAACCCTGATCGCGGAGAAGTGCTGCCCGGAGCACGAGCAGGCGAGCAGCATCCAGTTCAGCGCACATATCGGCTAGATAGCCCTGGATCTGTTGCTGCTCGGCGATGGGTTTGGAGAATTGATGGCGGACGACGGCCCGGCGGGTGGCTTCTTGAAGAGCTCGGCGGGCCATACCGACGGCAGCGGCACCGACGGTGACACGGAAGTTGTCTAGAGTGCTCATGGCGATGGCGAAGCCCTGACCGACGGCCCCAAGGCGGTGGTCGTCAGGGACGAGGCAGCCCCGGAGGGAGAGCGCGCCGATGCTATGGTCGGCGACCATGGGGATCTGCCCGGAGATGGTCAGCCCGGGGGTGCCACGAGGAACGAGGAAGGCGGTGATTCCCTTGCGGCCAGCAGTGGGGTTGGCATTGGCGAAGATAACGATGTGGTCTGCTATGGGGGCATTGGAGATGAACACCTTGTCGCCGTCGAGGCGCCAATGGTCACCCTCCGAGACGGCAGTAGTGCGGAGGGAAGCAACATCGGTACCGGCCTCCGGCTCGGTGAGGCCGAAGGCCGCGATGGAGCGTCCTTCTAGGGCCGGAGCAAGCCAGCGTCGCTTCTGCTCGTCGGTGCCATAGGCATGGATTGGGTAACAGCCGAGGCCCTGAACAGCGAAGAGGGAGTCGGCGGCACCGCTGGACCAGGCGAGTGCCTCCCGAATTAGGCAGAGGGCGCGGAGGTCGATGGTGCCACCGGAGGGTGCGAAGTATTGAAAGAGGCCGCGAGCCCCTAGGGCAGCAATAGCGGACCGGGCAGCTTCGTGGGTGGTGCCATGCTCCCGTTCGAGGACCTCCATCTCCGCAGCGGCCTCCCGAGCCAGGGAAGCAAGGGCAGCATGGTGCGAGGCAAAAAAGAAGGAAAGGTCATCCGTGGATAGCTGAGGGCCACGGCGGGCAACGGTTTCGTCGGGAGTCATGGCGCCCCCTTGAACTTTGGTGTCTCCTTGCGGATTGCGGCCTCGTAGGCAGCTTTGAAGTCCGGATGCATCATGCAGAGCGCTTGGGCCTGAGCCTCCGCCTCAAGGGCGTCGTCGAGGCCCATTCGATGCTCATCTTCGATCAATTGCTTGGTCATCGCATGAGCAAAGGCCGGGCCTTGAGCGAGCCTCGTCGCGTAGGCGTTCGCCTCCACAAGTACTTGCTCATCGTCGACCACACGATTGGCTAGGCCGATACGCAGCGCCTCGTCAGCGCCTATCAGCTCACCAGTGAACAGCAGATGGCTAGCATTGCCAAGGCCCACCACCCGAGGAAGAAGGTAGGCTGCCCCCATGTCGGCTCCGCAGAGGCCCACCTGGGGAAAGATGAAACCGAAGCGTGCACCACGGCCTACAATGCGCACATCACAAGCCAGCGCGATCACTGCACCGGCGCCTACCGCGACCCCATGGACTGCAGCTACCACAGGGCGACGGAGCCTCCGAAGGTTACGGATCAGCGCCCCAGTCATCCGAGTGAATTCGAGGAGCCCCTGGACATCCCGGGAGAACAGCTCAGCAATGATCGCATGGCGATCACCACCGCTACAGAACCCGCGCCCTTCCCCTGCTACTACCACTGCCCGTACCTCGTCCGCTTCGCTCAGTTTCGGGAGAAAGTCGCGGAGTTCAGCGTAGACCTCAAAGGTTAGGGAGTTGAGGGTGGCAGGTCGGGAGAATGTCACGGTGGCGACACCCTCGCGAAGAGAGAACTGGAATGAGCGTGGAGTAGGGATCATGGGGCATCTTCCTGCTGGGTGGCGTGGTGCTCAATGGCCTCTCGGAGCTGCCAAAGCAGCCGTCGGAGCGTTTCTTGATCTTTCCTGTCGAGGGGAGAAACCAGTTCGTCAGCGAGGCGATGATGCCGGGCCATAGCGCGACGAGCTAGGCGGGCGCCCCGGCCCGTCAAATGAACCCTCGTCTGCCTCCGGTCATCAGGATCGCGGCGCCGCTCTACCAACCCATCCCGTTCGGCCCGGTCGACCAGACCCGTGAGGTTCCCGGCGGTGACGAGCATGCGTCGGGAAAGCTCGGCGGAAGTCTGCCCATCCTCTCGCAAGAGCTGCATGAGCAGGTCGAAGCGTGCCAGCGTGAGCTCGGGGCCCAACCCACGACGTAGCTCCGAAAGCAGCAGGTTGCTGGTGGTGAGCACCCGCACCACGATGGAAGGCCCCAGGGATCTGCTCATGGCCGTGGTAGCACTGCGGTCGCCTCGATCTCGACCCGAGCCCTTGGCTCGACCAGCCCAGTGACCCCTACCAGTGCCATCGCCGGAAAGTGTCTTCCCATGCGCTGGCGCCACTGCTCCCCCACTTGTCGGAGCGAGTTGCGATAGGCCTCCAGGTCAGTGACATAGACGGTCATACGAGCGATGTGGCTGGCCTCCCCGCCTGCTGCCTTCACCACCGCCAGCACATTGTCGAGTGCAAGGCCGAATTGCTCGGCCAAATCATCGGTCGGGAAGACACCGTTAACCCATCCGATCTGCCCGGCAAGGAAGAGGATCCGTTCGCCTTCCCCCGCAGTCAGTAGCCCGTTGGCATAGCCCCGAGGCCGAGGCCATCCGGGGGGGTTTACGTTGGTCAGCCAATCATGCTCCAAAGGCGCCCCCATTGATAGCAATGGCTTGACCGTGAATACCCCGCGCTTCGTGAGGGAGAAGCATGGCGACTACGTGGGCCACCTCCTCTGGTGTCATCAACCGCTGCTGCGGTGACATACGCTCCAGGGCTGCTCGTGCCTCCTCTTCCGTCCTCCGAGTCTTCTCCGCAATGTTCTTCACCGCTCTCCCCGCCATCGCTGTGTCAACAAATCCAGGACACACTGCGTTGATGGTGACCGGAGCGCGTGCCAGCTCCGCCGCCAGTGCCCGCACCAGCCCCACCACTGCATGCTTGCTGGCGCAGTAGGCAGCCGAGTAAGCGTAACCTGCGAGACCCGCGGTGGATGCCACTACCACCACTCGCCCCCAGCCCCGCTCCACCATCGCCGGAATCAGTCCCCGGCAGAGCTGGAAAACACTGGTCGCGTTCACCCGCATCACCTGCTCCCAGATTGCATCCGTCGTTGCCCTGTACGTGTACGGCGCGTCGACCCCCGCATTCGCTACCAGTACATCGACCTCCCCAACCTTCCGTCGTACTTCCCCCAACAACCTTTCGACACCACCTACCTCACCCAGATCGGCCTCCACAGCCTGCCCACTCACCTCCCTGGCGACCGCCTCCAGTGCTCCCCGATCCCGACCAGACACCACCACGCGCAGCCCTAGTGCTCCCAGGCGTCTCGCCGTAGCAGCTCCGATGCCCCTCGACCCCCCTGTCACCAGCGCGATCTTTCCGCTCAATTCGCTCACAGGGCAGTCCTTTATACCTAAAGCATCTTCTCGGCAACGCTCCGCGTCGGTCACCGCTCTGTCACCGGAAGGAGGGTGCATCGCGTCAAAAAGAGCAGGGAATTCGACCAGGAGCTGACGCCTCGCGTCGGCTACGAGGAACTTGCGTGGGAGGACCGAGGGCGTACCCTCATGAGGAGGTTCTCAAAGATCAAGACGAGGGGTGAAGGTCATGGTGCTCACAACACGTCGGCTCACTCTTGTGCCGATCACGTTGCCGATGGTCGAGGCGATCTTCGCCAATGATCGCCGCACGGCCGAGCAGCTCGCCGGGGCGAAGCTGCCTGCTGCATGGCCCGGCCGAGCGCTGATCGAGCGGGCATTCACCGCCGATCTAGAGGCCATCCGGCGTGACCCCGGGAAGCGTCTCTGGGGGGATCGGCTGATGCTTACCCGCGAGCCCGAGCCACGGGTGGTTGGTAGCGTGGTCTTCCACGGGTTTCCCGAGGACGGCGTAGCGGAGGTGGGCTACGGCGTCGAGGCAGATTCCCAGGGGCAGGGGTTGGCCACCGAAGCGACCGCTACTTGCGTCGATTGGGCTCTCTCCCAACCTGGCATCCAGGCGGTCACCGCCTCTACTTTTCCCTGGCATTATGCCTCTCTCCGTGTCATCGCTCGTATCGGCATGCACCGCATCGGCTCGCGCGAGCATGATCTCCTCGGTGAACTCTGGGTCTTTGAGCGTCGGGGAACCCGAACGCTCTCGGGGGTGCATCCGGTGGCCTCTCCTCCTTCGTTGTTAGAAAAGGCTTGCCCCCTGTATTTTTCTGGTATTAGTGGAGGACCTACATGTCCCACCTACTCCATCGCCTAGCCCTTCTACCCCTCCTTGCTCTTCCCTTCCTACCTGCATGCGGTGGGGAAGATGCCCCTAATGCCGCCTCAGGTGACGAAAATGAAGTGGTGGATATCCCCAATACGGGGGTGAAGAACCAGGCTATCGGTAACTGCTGGATCTACGCCACCACAGGCTGGGCCGAGTCCCTCCGCCTCGGTTACTCGGGAGAGACGCTCAACATCTCGGAGTCGTACCTGAGCTACATCGACTGGTTTCATGGCATCCAGGAGGGTGACTTTAGTGATAAGGATGGGCTCGAAACGGGCGGCTGGTTCGGTGAGGCAGCAGAGTACCTCCGGCGCTACGGCGTGATGGACGAGGGGACATTCATTCCTGAGGAGGCTGGCAGCGAGAAGTCTCTTCGGCAAAAGCAAGCACTCGATTACATCAATGCCTCCCTCAGGAGCGGAGTGCTGGCTGAGGCTAACAACCGTCGTGACCCGAACAAGGTCCGCGATGAGCTAGATAAGGCGTTCAAGCTCTCCCCTGAGGTCATTGCCCTGCTGGATGAGTCCTTCGGACACGATCTCTCTCGCACGCTGGTTAAGGGGGCTACCATCCCTGAAGGAAAAGGGTTGCGCGCCCCTTCTTCCCTGGAGGTGGGCTTCTACAAGCCCAAGGTAGGTGGCTCCCGAGTCATCACGCTTGCAGATGCGCTCGGCACTCCCTCCTCTGAGTTTAGCTCTGTGGGCTGGCGTACGCGCAAAGGCAACTTCGCTTGGAACGAGTCCGCCTACCCTTCCTCTCCCAACAACCGACGCTCCTTCCAGATCCGGGCCCAGAAGGCAATGCACGCTCGTCGCCCGGTGATTCTTGTGTGGTTCGTTGACTTCAATGCCATGGATCGGTCTACCGGTGCCTTCCGTAACATCCCCACATCCATTGGTCGCCAGGGGGGCCACATGAGCGTTCTGGAAGATTACCAGGTTTCGAACGTCCCGGGCTTTGGCACCTTGGAGGCCGGTGTAGTTGTCACGGACCCAAAGGCCCTAGAAGCAGCACTGTCACCCAGTGCCACCCTGGATTTCCTCCGCATCAAAAATTCCTGGGGCTCTGGTTTCGAGCCCCCGCAGGGGACCGAGCTCAAAGGGTACCACGACTTGTACATGGCCTACCTGGATGGCCAAATCCCCACCTGCAACAGCAGGGATGCTGCTGGCAACTGCACCAGCCCCGGCTCCCAGCGCGGCTTGACCGCTATGGTCCTCCCCCCTGCCACTTGGGATGACGTTACCGTGGCTCCCACCTCTCCCGACCCAGACCCGGAACCCAACCACACCTGTGACCATGATCTCTGCTCTACAGGGGACAAGCTGGTTGCCGGTTGCAACCCCTGCGTGGACCAGATCTGCAAGGTCGACCCTTACTGCTGCAATACCTCCTGGGATGGCATCTGCGTCAAGCAGGTCAGCTCTATTTGCAAGAGCACTTGTCCCTAAACTCCCCCGACTGGGGGAGAGTTGCATCTGCAATTAAATCTCTCGCGTCCAGCAAAACACCTGACGAGACGCCTGAGCACCTTCCCATTCTCCTCAGAGCCGTCGTTCAGGAACGGGCGAGTTGCATGCCCTCGCTGATGAGCTGCGTGTAGCGGTTTCCCGGATAGCCGATGCCGACAGCGTTGGCGATGTATTGGAGGACGGCCCCTTCCTTAGTCCCGATGCCGCCAGTCTTCGCCGCAACAGCGCTGGCGATCACAAGGCAAGCACCCCCGATGGACTCATCCCCCACATACTCGGAGGCCCAGTCCACGACTTCGTTGGGGCTCATACCATCCACTTGGGCCATCACCGAGGTGATGATCTCGGAGCTAGCACAGCGGTCACAACCAAGGCTACTTAGGCATTTGACTAGCTCCTGAGTCTCATTGGTTTCCATCCGCCCATCGGCCTTCCCTACGGCGATGGCGCAGGCTACGACGGCCCAAAGACTATTCTCATCCATGCTATCAATGGCATCGCGAAAACTGGACATGCTTCCTCCTGACAGAAGAAGGTATCCGCATGGAATGAATCTGTCACCAGGAAAAGATCACCCCCACAAAAATCAAAAGTATGTGGAGTTTCCCTACAGATTCCTTGCAAAGTACTTACGTAAACAGGCGAGGGAAGGCTCCCTGAAGGCCGTCGAGGATGAACTGGACAGCGACAGCGGCGAGGATGAGGCCCATGATGCGGCCGATGAGGTTCATCCCAGTGGTTCCGAAGAAGCGGGCGACACGGCCGGCGAAGCGAAGCAGAACCCAAGAGATGGCCGCCACTAGCAAGATGGCCGTGAAGAGGGCCACCCGTTCGGAGGTGTCGCTGGCACTACCTGTGAGCATCATCACGCTAGCGATGGCACCCGGCCCCGAGAGCAAGGGGATACCTACTGGGATCAGTCCTACATCCTCCTTGCCGGCAGCATCCTCCGTTTCAGCGGCGGTCGTCTTCGTTTCGGAGATTTTCGCATGCATCATCTCCATCGCGACTCCGAACAAGAGTAGCCCTCCTGCAATGCGGAAGGCGGGGATGGTAATCCCGAAGAAGCGGAATACGGCGGGGCCAATGAGGGCAAAGGTGCAGAGTACCAAGAGGCAAGTGAGGGCGGCACGAGTAGCGATGCGGCGGCGACTAGCCTCGGTTTCCCGGCCTGTAAGCGCTAGGTAGACTGGAAGGGCTGCGAAAGGGTCTACGATCGAGAAGATCGAGCCGAATGCTGCGAGCCCGAAGGTCAACGAGGATGGCATAGTGGGCTCCTGATAGCAGGGAATCTCCCCGCTGTCGAACCACCGTAGCGTCTTCAAGCTAGAGCTCACGGCACTCGGGCTTGAGCCGCTTCTGCCCATCGGGTCCAATGGAGTAGGGGGGCTGGCAAGCAGCAGGGGGAGGCTCTTCCAAGTTGACCCGAAGGCTAGTTGTCTGACCTCGCTGGATGGTGAAGTGGATGGTTCGGGGAGCAATCCCCTTGCGGAGGAGCCGAGCTGTGTAGGTTCCAGGAGCGAGCGGGCTGCGGAGCAAGGGGGTTGGCCCTAGATCGCGGCCGCGGATCTGGACTGCGTCGCAATAAGGGCGGCAGACTACCGAGAGGAACCCTTGGCCTTCCTCAGCTTGCACAGGTCGATCCTGAGGGGCTGCTGTAGCCACTGAGGGAAGGCGAGGAGGGGAGGGACGCTCCACCTCCCGGCGGGGAGGGGAAGAGAGGGAGGATGCAGGGGAGGTGGAGGCCACCTCAGCTGTCTGCTGAATGGGGAGAGTTACCGTGGCTGGGAGCGGTGGGACTGAGGAATTCAGGTTCGTGATGGAGTCCTTGGGTAGCTTGGTGGGTTGATGGAGGAGGGCGAGCAGCAACAACCCGCCGGTGAGCGCTACTACGCCACCTACCACCGGGAGGTAGCGGCGGGAGGATCGCAGGCGCTCCAGAGTCGCCAGGGTAGGGGTGGGAAGCACCTGGAAGGAGGGGTGAGGTGCGAGCGCAGGGGGCTGGGGTGTCTCTGGGGAAGGACGAGAGGGAAGGGCAGGTGCAAGGGGGAAATCAGTAGGAAACTGGGCCCGGGCGAAAGTACCGGTCATCTCTGGGAGAGGCTCTAGGGTGGCCCCTCCGTCTGGCGGAAGCAGAGCCATCAAGTGATCGCGAGCCTCGGCAGCGGAAGCAAAGCGCTCGGAAGGCTCCCGGTGTACACAGCGGGCAAACCAAGCGTCAAAACCGGGAGGGAGGAGCCCGCCTGCATGGAGTGCTTCCGCCCGCTCAGAAGCGGGTGGAAGCGGCTCGAAGAGAAGCTCTCGCATCAGCGCAGGGATGGAGAAGTCGGCTTCGTTGGCCCGCAGCCAGTACGAGCGTCCAGTGAGACAGAAAAAAGCGAGCAAACCCAGAGCCCACAGATCGGCAGAGGGATGAACGTTTGGGCTGGCCTCGGTCTGCTCGGGGGCCACCCACAAGGGGCTCCCAAGCCGTACAGTCGCCGTGGCCTGCACTTCTGCCATCATCTTGGCAATACCGAAGTCGAGGATCTTCACCGTAAAGGGCACGCCTTCTCGTCGAGCACGGGCGAGGAAAATATTTTCGGGCTTGAGATCTCGATGGACAACGCCAGCATCGTGGGCTGCACAAATCCCATGGAAAATCTGGGTAAAAATCGCACGGCACTCAGCGTGACTCAGGTAGCGCTTCCGGAGAACGTAGCTCGCGAGAGACTCTCCCCGGAGCAGCTCCATGACCAAATACGGCGTCCGGGTAGGCTTGTCGAAGCCCACATCCAACACCTGCACCACGTGCTCGCTGTCGATCAATGCGCTGATTCGAGCTTCCTGGGAGAAGCGCTGGAGAAATCGGGGATCCTCGGCGAATTGGGGAAGCATCAGTTTCAGCGCCCGTGCAGCGCCCGTCCCCTCGTGGATTGCTTCGTAGACTGTCCCCATCCCTCCATGACCTAGCAACCGCACGATCCGGAACTTCCCTGCCAAGAGGCTACCCGGTTGGAGGGAGTGGACACCACTCATGACCCCCTTATGGTAGCTCACCCCTCCCCACAAGGCGAGAGTAAGTGCGGTTTGAGGGCTCGCCCGATTGCATAGTCCAAGCGCGTTCGGGCGATTCGTTGGTCAATCCGTGCGGAAACTGCCGCAAGTTTTGCCCGGAATAGATTGGCTTCCGTATCCGAGAGTTCCACACTGGTTGCTTTCCCTACACGGTACATTTCCTTCCTTACGCGATATGCCTCCTCTGCGGCGACGTGGGCCACCCGGGTCGTTTCCACGGCTATGTCCGCAGTCTGTGAGGCGCCAATCGCCTGGGTCACCTCCATAAGCAGGCCGTCACGGAGTTGTTGACGCTGAGCTCGCAGCTTCGCCACGCTCGCATCGCCCTCGCTTCCTGAGGCGTGACCAAGGAAAAAATCGTTGGGGGACCAAGTAAGCTGAAGGCTCACGTCCCAGGTTCCCCGCCACTCCTGCGACTGGGGGATGAAGCGCTGGTTGGGGTTGGCGTAGGTATAGTTGCCTACCGCCACGAGCTGGGGCCATGCTTGCGCCCGTTGGATCGCGGCAACTCGAGTGAGGCTCTGTTCGGATGCGAGCAACGAGCGGAGCTCAGCCCGCTGGGAGAGGGCTTCCTGGCGGAGTGCTGCTGCATCCAGTTTCAGCGGAGGGAGTGCCTCTGTCACATCCTCGCCCAGGGAGATCACCTCGTCGGGTCGGGCTTGTACTGCTAGCCGTAGGTGCTCCATCGCGAGTTGGACCAACTCTCTTGCTTGGGCGATGGCCAACTCTCCTTGGGCAATCTGCGCCTGAATCCCCAGTACGTCCGCCCGTGACGCCATCCCTGCCTTGAACAGAGCTTCGGCGTCTTTGCCGTGCTCTCGGGTAGCCTCCTGCGCTTGCTGGAGTACTTCGTATTGCCCCAACGCCTTCACCCAGTTGTAGAACGTAATCTTGCCGTCTGCGAACGCTTTCGACTCGCTTGCCAACAGATCGAGCCGGGCCGCCTCCTCACTGTGGCTAGCTGCTGCATAGCTATGGGAGATCCGCAGAAAATAGTCGGAGATGGGTACGGCTAGCGTTGCTTGTAGTAGATAGTTATCCAGAATGACCGGAAAACTGAAGGGAGGGGCAGCGATCAAGAGTGGGCTAGCCGGCAGAGGTTGCCCAGGGATCACATTCGGTCCTACTGCTACCACTTGGCTCCCCCCACCCCCCCCCAGCGAAGGTGGGGTGATCGACGACAGCCGAGTGTACCGCGCCGTCCATGTCAACCGGGGAAAGTAGTTGAGAGTAGCCTGATCCACCTTCGCTGCTGCCGCCCGAAGTGCCTCATATTTGGCTGCTACATCGTAGTTCACCTTGCGCGCTCGCTGACCCACCTGCTCCGCAGTCCAACCGCCACGAGTTGGTAGAATCCGAGCAATCCTGGCTTCCATCGTGGATCCACGAACCGGATCGCTTGCTACTGGAGCAACGTTTGCTTCTGCGATCGCTGCGCTCCCGGCGGGCCCGACCTGGCCTAGCTTGGGTGTCGGTAGCTTCTGAGCCCATGCTGCTGTTCCCCACACCAATCCCAGGATTCCGGGCGCCGCGCGCCACCATTGCCTCGTGTTCATGGTAAGTGAGGCTTTTAAGCGATTTGGTTCGTAGGGCAACCCTACTCGGGCCTAGCAATCATGAAGAAAATCGCCCCTAGAAGGGGCAGCAAGATCAACAAGTTCACTGGCCATCTTGCACGCTCTGGTTTCGATATTGAAAACAGCATCGCCAGGATCGATACCATGGAGGCCCCCATCGCCCCCAAGATCCACGGGGCCAACGGTGAGATGGAAACCTGGTGCGCTAGCAGGAATCCTGCAGTCCAGGTGACGCCGAAGCCTGGCAGGACAAGCCCCAAGCCCAGCCTACGGCGATCCTCGAACCCTCGGCAGAGGGCCAGGGCCAGCGACCCACCCACAAGCGCGGACACTCCCCCGTATTTCACGAGCCGCAGCAACGTCAACCCGACCATGGCCCGTTTGTTGGCCCGCAAGCGTCCTCGCTGGCAAGAAACCGGCGATGCGCTGGCTAAGCTTCTTGTGGCTCTTGTTGGGGGGCGTGTTGCCGGGAGGATGGGTCGGTTGCGATGGGGTGGCCCCCACTTTGGGGGATGGCTCCGGGGGAGGTTCCCCCAGCTTGTCTGGCACTGCAGGCATGACTCCCTGCCAGGGTTTTCGAGAGATCACGGGAATCTGTCTCTCTATTGTTTGCCTGGAGGAGGCTCCCTGCGACCCTGCAGCACCAGTACCCTGTGGTCCAGGCGTGAACGGGGATGGAGTCTGCTTCGCAGGACGCTGTGCCTTCCAGAACGCAGCCCAGGGGTGCGCAAGCGCAGCAGATTGTCCCTGTGGGCTCTGCGGGTCAGATGGACGCTGCTACGAGGACCGGAGCGGGCAGTGCGGAACTTGCCAGGGGGTGAACACGAGAGAGAACCTCCCCTGCCAATCATGCCTTGCCTCTTGCAAGGGGACGGGACCGCTGTGCTGCGCAGGAGCCGGGTGCATCTGCGAGGGCCAGTGTGGAGGCTTCCTATTATCCAGAGCGTGCGGAGCAGTTCGCGCAGAGCCCGTAAAGCTCGTGCTTGTGGGAGCGCACCGTAAAGCCATAGCGTGCAGCCACCTCGTCTTGGAGTTTTTCGATAGCAGGCTCCTCGAATTCGGTGATGCTGCCGCACTCAATGCAGATGAGGTGGTCGTGGTGTTCTCCCTCGTGGGCGATTTCGTAACGGGTGACGCCGTCGTGGAAGCGACGCTCGTGAGCGACACCGCACTCGGCGAAGAGCTTGAGGGTTCGGTAGACAGTGGCGTAGCCAATGCGCGGATCAATGGCACGGACTTGGGCTAGAAGCTCCTCAATGGTGACATGAGCGGGAGCTTTGAAGAACTCGTTGACGATAAGGCGCCGCTGCTCGGTGGAGCGGAGACCTTTCTTGGCCATGTAAGCCTCCAGGAGCCCCCGAAGGTGCGCCTGGTGTTCCGCGGAAGGAGGCGATACGCTCATGGCTATTTCCGATGCCTGGGGGCCTTCCCGGGCCGGGGAAGACCCCTCACTTGGTGCATCCAGTAGTATCGAATTGGCAATCGGCCTTGCACTTCAAGGTGCCCCCAGTGAACCCTTCTCCTTCGATGTCTTCGCACTTGAACCCACCGAGGTCGTTCTTATCACACTGCTCGTTGTTGTTCTTTTTGCCGTCACCGCAGTAAGCGCACTTGCTGGTGTCCAGCTTGCAATCCGAGGTGCAGGAGAGGGTGCCGGTGGCATTGTCGCCGAACTTGGTCTGGCATGTTTCGCCATTCAAGTCCGCAGCATCGCACTCTTCAGCATTGTTCTTCTTACCATCGCCGCAGTAAAGGCAGCCACTGTCGTTGATGGTGCATTGCGCCGTGCAAGAGAGCGTACCAGTGGCGTCATTGCCCTTGAGCGATTTGCAATCTTTGCCGCCAAAGAGGTTACCGTCACATTGTTCGGAGCCATCGAGGATTTGGTTCCCGCAAGTGGGAGGTGGGCTGCAGTTGCTCACGTCGAAGGTGCAATCGCTCTTGCACTTGAGGGTGCCGGTGCTGCCTGCACCAACCACCGTGGCGCAAGTAGCCCCGTCGAGTTCGGGGCCATCGCACTCCTCAGTCCCATTGAGCTTGTCATCCCCGCAGAAGAGGCAGGCGCTGGTGTCGAAGGTGCAGTCTGCCTTGCACCCGAGGGTCCCGTTGGCAGGTTTTCCAAGGGCTGTCGTGCAGTCGGCACCGTCGAGCGCTTCCTTGTCGCATTGCTCTGGTCCCTGCTTCTGCCCGTTGCCGCAGACTGGCACTCCGAGCAGTGCGCACTCCCCGCCGCAGCCTGAGATCCCGCAGTTGTCAGCCTTGCAGGAGCAGACCAGCGCTGCGAGGAACTTGAGGTTGGTCTTGCAAGTGGGATCGGTTGGATTCTCTATGGCGCACTTAGCACAACCATCCGTCTCGGCTGCACAAGCCTCAAACTCGGCGGTGCACTTCTCGCTGATGCAACCTAGGCAAACCTCGCTGATCAGTCCTCCTGAGCCAGCAGTGCCTCCGTTGCCTGCAGTACCCGCATTGCCAGCATTGCCCGCGGAGCCACCCTCGCCTGCGGAACCGCCCTCGCCCCCATTCCCGGCATCGCCCGCAGAGCCACCTTCCCCTGCACTGCCGCTGTCACCTCCGGAACCTGCATTGCCAGCGGACCCGCCACTTCCCGCTGTTCCTCCTGTGCCACCGGCGCCGGCGAAGCCGCTGGAGCCAGCGGAGCCGCTGGAACCGGCAGAACCTCCGAAACCTGCGGTACCGGCAGAACCGGATTGACCAGCGCCGCCAGCCCCTTCCTCGGCGGGGATCTTGCTGCGATCCACCGAGGCAATGATCTCGCAGCCACCCAGGACCAGGGAGAGCGAGGTGAGGGCGAGGAAAGAGGGGAGGAAGTGGGGTTTCAGCATGGGAAGATCTCGTGAAAAGGGGGAGAGGAACGAGCTTAGAAGCGGAAGGTTGCTGCAGCTCCCTGCGTTTGGGGGGTCAAGACAGGGGCTAGGTAGATCTTGCTACTCTTGGTTGACTCCGGTTTCTTGTTCCCCGAAAGCAAGAGCACTGTACCGGTGATCCCGAGGGTGACGGCTACACCGAAGGCCATATCGGCGATGAGCGCGTTTCGCTCGGCATCATCAGCATTCTTGGTGGTGGGTTTGCTATTGAAATCGCTCTTGGCCGAGAGGGCCTGGAAGCCAAAGATCGTGCCTACCACAGCACCAGCGCCGGCGAGCCCAAGGGTGACATAAGCAGGAATCTTGCTCGGGGGAGGTTCTTCCGGAGGAGGAGGGGGAGGGGCAGCTGGTTCTGGGGGAGGGAGGGGAGATGGTGGTGGGGGTGGGGGTGGTGAGGGCGCTGGAGGAGGGGGGATTTCCTTTAGCTCGACCACAAGGTCGGTGATAGAGGCAGGAGCTACCGTGATCTCTCGGGTGGCAGGTTCGTGGTTGGGGGCGGAGAGCTCTAGGGTGTGGGCGCCGGGTTTGAGGCTCAACGTGAGCGGGGTGGGACCGGAAGCAGGCTGACCGTCGATGGTCACGGTAGCCCCCACCGGAGTGCTCGACAGGTTGACCTTGCCCACACTCATTTCTTGGATACGCCCCTCGGCCGTGCTCTTTTGCTCCGCCATGGTGTCCGGGGGAGGGAAGGCTAGGAATTGTTGGTAGGCTTCCAGGGCTTCGGCTCCCTTCCCTGCTTTTTCCAGGGCTAGAGCCATCTTATAGAGCGCCTGGGCAGTGGGGATCGTTGCATGAGCCTCCTTGTAGGCCTCCGCCGCTCCGGCAAAGTCACCTGCGTTGAATTTCTCGTTCCCCCGGGAGAAGGCGGCCTTGGCTTTGTCGCGGTTCGCCTTCGTTGGCGGTTTCTTCGCTTTTTTAGGATCCGTTTTGGGCGCAGGCTCCTTCTTCTTTTGCGCCAGAACGGAGGCGCAAGGGGTCAAAAACATCGAAGCGCTCAGGGCGCAGGCGAGGACACGATGAAAGTGGAAGAGCATCGCGGCTCCTGGGCTTGTTGAGGGGTGAGGTTACCAGGCCCTAGGACCAATAGACAAGCCTACAGCACGAGGAGAGCTCATCGAAGGATCGAACGTGCCGCCAGGGTTTCGGGGGGAGGAATCCTCACCCCCACCCGTCCTCCCACCTCGTCGATGGCCGACCACGCCTGCGCGGCCAGGCTACGCAGTGCGGCTACGCGCCCCTCCAGCGCCAGTCTTCCCTGAAGCAACTTTTCATCCAGCGCATGATTCTGCTCTTCCAGATGCCGTTGGAGCGCCCGGATCTGGGCCGTCAGTTCGTCCTCGATCACCTGAAGCCTCATCTCCTCTTGCTCCAGCGTGGCTTGCTCCCAGCCTTGCTTCCCTTCGGTGGAGGTTCGTGCAAGTTCCCTGCGACGCGCAAGGATCTCCTCGTGGCGTCTCTCAAGTTCGGCTAGATCTCGCGCCAGCTCGTCCAGAGCGCGGCCCAGGGTCGTCCGAAGCAGCCTCCCATAGCGTTCTAGCTCAGTGATGCGAGCTTGCTCCATGGCCACTGCATGAGAGGCAGAGGCGACTTGCTCCGCCAGTGCCCTCGCCTGCTTCAATGCGAGCTGCTCGTGGGGGGGCAAGGGCTGTCCTCCAAGAGCTGCTTCCACCCGGGCGAGGCTGCTGGCACAGAGGGGAGCCAAGTGGGAGAAGGGACGGGACGCCGTCTCTTCCTGGTCTTGTCGGTCCCTGGGTTGCGGATCTCCAGCCCCGAGGAATAGAGCTCCCGCGGAGAAGATTCCTTCTCGACGAAGCTCCTCCGAGAGCACGTCTTGCACCTGAAAGGCACTTCGGGGACGCTGCTCCGGGAGGCGAGAGAGGAGCGCCATGACCAGATCCGAAAGCCGTGGAGGTACTCTCACGCCGTGCTCCTGCAGAGGTTTGGGTGACCTCTGGAGGGGCTGGAGGAGCATGGGCATCGTCCCATCCTCCTCGAAGGGGAGCGTTCCGGAAAGCATCTCGTAGAGCAGAACCCCCAGCGAGTAGAGATCCATACGTTCGTCGGTCGCTTTGCCTTCCAGATACTCGGGGGCAATATACCCAGGAGTGCCAAAGATTTGCGCAGTCATCGTCAGGGAAGGAGCATCGAGGATCTTGGCAATCCCAAAGTCGGTGAGCATCGCAACCTCGCCTCCTGTACGACGCACTACCAGCACATTGCCGGGTTTGAGATCTCGGTGGATAATCCCCTGCTGGTGCGCCCGCGCCAGCGCTGCGCTCAACTGCACTCCCAGCACAGCGGCTCGCTGCCATGGCAGGGGCCCTCCCTGCAACAGTGTATGGAGAGGCTCCCCGGGGATGTACTCCATTACCAAAAAAACAAGCTGATCCCATTCCCCGTAGTCGGTCACCTCGACAATGTTCTCGTGATTGATCCGGTTGACTGCCTGCGCCTCTCGAAGAAATCGAGTTCGTTGCGCTGCACTCGCACACAAATCACCTCGGAGCACCTTCAGCGCCGAGAGCCGATCGATCATCACATGGCGAGCCAGGTAGACGCTGGACATCCCTCCACCCCCCAACCGTGATATCACCCGGTAGCGATTGGCCACCGTCTTGCCTACCAGAGGGTCCGTTACAACCTCCAGAGGGGCTCCATCCATCGGGCAAAAAGCCCCGTCGGGCGGGTAGAGTTCCAGGCAGCGACGGCAGATCTTCATCGAGCCTCCAGAGGGGGCTCTGACTCCGGCAGAAGATCTGGAGGGCCGGGTTCTCTTGCTGTCTTTGGTTCCTCATCCTCGGGTCGTTGGGTCGTAAGCTTCTCGAACCATTCGGGGAAGGTTAGGTGTATCTCCATATGGAACCCGGAAACTGCCTCCTTGAGCCGGTATCGCTCCTCCTTCGGTAGCCGCTCCCGTAGCTCCACCAGAGCGCGGACAAAGGCCCGCATCTTCTCTGTCACCAGCCCTTGTTCCAGGTCGAGCTTCATCCGCTTCAGCAAGGCTGGCGCAGTTCCCCCGCTCGACAGGGCGATCCGTAGCCCTTCTACGTCTACCACCGCCGGGTTGGCAAAGGTGCAGTGCTCCGGAAAGTCAATGGCGCAGATCTGTGCCCCATTGGCCAAGGCAAGCTGGTGTGCTTCGTCTGCTCGCTCCTGCTCCTCGGGGGTCACATATACCAGGTACGCCCCCCGGAGATCTGCCGGGATCCACCCCCGTGCAGCCCACCCAAGCTCTCCCCCGGATGCCATTGCCTCCAGTGCCTCCTCCACCTCTTCCGCGATCACTTGAACCTCCGCCCCTGCTCTCACCAGCCTCCTTGCCTTGTCCGTTGCTTCGGGACCACCTCCCAGGATAACACAGCGCCTTCCCGAGACATCCAAACTCACGGGCAGAGCAAATCGATCGGACACGACCCAAGAGACAACACCCCGGTGGCTCTCCGGTCAAGCGCTCGCGCCTGAAAGATCGAAGATCTTCCCAGGATTCAAGATGTTGTGAGGATCGAGGGCTTGCTTGACCGACCGAAGAACCGCCAGCTCTTCGGGTGACCGGGAGTACCCTAGATACGGCCTCTTCAGCAGTCCAATCCCATGCTCTGCCGAGATGCTCCCTCGATGCGCCCGTACGAGTTCGAACAAATCCCGATCCGCCTCCGAGGTTCTCGCCAAAAATTCGGTCCGCTCCATCCCCTCCGGCTTCATCACGTTGATATGAAGGTTCCCGTCCCCGATGTGACCGAATAGGCAGATCTCCCAGCCAGGATACCGCTCCTTGAACACCCGGCCGAGCTCGGCGCAGAACGCCGAAAGACCTGCGATGGGTAGTGCTACATCGTTCTTGTGGGGGAGCCCCGTGGCCGATAGACTCTCGGAAATTCCCTCTCGCAGCGCCCAAAGCTGTGCTGCTTGCGAGGAGTTTTGGGCCATCGTCCCGTCCAGCACCAGCTCCTGATCGAACAGGGAGGTGAGCCATCTGTCCAGGTCGTAATCCCTCGCTTTCTCCAGCTCGATCAGTACGTAGCAGGGGGCCTTTCGGGAGAGAGGTGGTACGATTCTTCGATGGCGCTCCACCCGGGCAGCGCACCGGTCCGTGAAGAACTCGTAGGCTGAGAGCTGGAACGGCTCCTGGCGTGCGGCCTGAAACAGCCGCAATACCGCCGGCACGTCCTCCACCGCGAGCAGCAGTACCTGCTGGGGCCCTGGGAGTCGGGTCAGCTTCAACGTCGCTTCGGTGATCACGCCTAGCGTCCCCTCGCTCCCGATGAAAAGCTGACGCAGATCGAAGCCTGTATTGTTCTTCTCTAGGGCACCGTTAAGCTCCAAGATCTGCCCCCCGGCGGTTACCACCTGGAGCCCCAGCACCCACTGACGTGTCAATCCGTAGCGGATCACCTTCACACCTCCGGCGTTGGTGGCAATGTTTCCGCCCACCTGGCTTGACCCTTTGGAGGCGAAATCGACAGGCCAGGTCAGCCCATGCTCGGCACAATGGTGGTGGACTGCTTCTGTGACCACTCCTGCCTGCACCCGGACCGTCTGCCCCAGCACATCTACCGGATCCATGCGCCGCATACGGCTCATCGATAGGACAATCTCCCGCTGCGCAGCCACGGCCCCACCCGCTAGCCCCGTGCGCCCCCCGGATGGCACCACCGGCACCCGCGCCTCGTGGCAGTATCGGAGCAGCCGCGCTACCTCCTCCGTACTCCGGGGAAAGGCTACTGCCGAGGGGTCCGGTGCATGCACTTTCGTCCAGTCTCGGCCAAATTCCGCTAGTTCGGAGGGTTCCATCGTGAAAAAGTCTTCGGGAAATTCCCTGCGAATCTGCTCAACCAACACCCGTGGGTCCATGCACCCGGAGCGTGCGATGTCCCCCCTTCCAACACAAGACCTATCGCTCCGTTTCCCGGAGTAGGTCATTGGATTCCTCGGGCTCTGGTGGCTTCCGCTAGGCTCACCCAGGAGAGGAGGGTGGAGGGAGAGATTTCTTCACTGCGTACACCACGCCCCCGATCCCTGCTGCCATGGTCGGCCCTACAGTAATAAAGCCGACCCACCAGGCGCCAAGGGCTTCTCGAGCAATGGTCATTGCAGTTTCCGAGGAGATCGGGGGGAGGTCAATCCCTAGGATTCGAGCTCCAAGAACCACCTCACCCCAGACCGTCAGCGGGAGCATTGGGCCGAAGGTGATGTTGGTGCCCAGCACTGCAAGAGCCCGGTTAAGGCGGAATGTTGTGGCCAACGCTGCAGCTACCAGGAGCTGAAATCCAATCAAGGGGGAAGTCCCGATAAGCACGCCGAGTGCTACGGAGAGGGCGAATCGTCCAGGGGAAGTCTGCTCCTGCAGTGCTCGCCGTAGTAGACCTCGAACCCTCTCCAGCCCTTTCATTCGCTATGCCCGTGACCATAGCCCATCCGGATAAGCACTTTCCTCCAGTCGTAGGGATTGTCTGCATCCGGATAGAACAAACCTGTACGTCGGCGTCGCCCCTTCTTTTGTACGAGCTCTCCGGGGCGGCTCTCAGCCTTGATGGGAACCTTGCGAGCGATCTTGATAGCGGCATTCTGCTGGTCGAAGATCCGCTGAAACCCAGGGTCGTTGGTCGGAGAGCGCTGTTCCTCAACAGATAGCACACCGGGGGGCTGGAAATCGCGCCCTGCCTCCGTGGTAATCCAGACCGGGTTGGTCAGCGCATAGGGAACCACAGCGAAGGTTTCCGCCGGGCGTACAGAACCAAATTCGTCTCCTCCCAACCCGAGAGGACCAGCGAGGCTCGCCACTGCATCCGTGAGCACCAGTGGGGGCAGCTCCGTCGGAAGCACGACAGGGAACATGCTCGTGGAGCTGATCGCTTCCACCACGAACCAGGAGTCCCGGGCGGAACCGGTTCGTTGGTCCAGCTCCAGGGTGATGGAGTCCTCCAGGGGTTGAGCGGCGAGATCCCGGTTGGGATCGACGTTGATCCGGGCAGCAAGAATGCCGTTACGCCAAATGTTGAGGAAATCCACGCGGATCCAAGGTGCCGCCGAGAGCTTGTAGTGTAGCTGGACGCTAGGCTCTGTTGTGGAGAGCGTCTGCCCCATCACACCCTTTACCGGGTCGTTGATGTAGAAATCCAGCATTGGGCCGTTGGTCATGAGCACCCGGCGGGAGCGCAATCCCTGAACCATGTCTAGTTCGGTCACTTCTTGGGGATCATCCTTGCCGACGAAGACCATGGTCCGAAACTGTCCTGCCTCGTCATCCCCGGAGTGGGAGTCGCCCGTACCTACGCCAATGAACTTGTAGCCAAGGTTGAGAAGGTTAAACCAATCATCCACCACCCCCGGGAAGGCCACATCGCCACCGTCGGCCTCCAGAAGCAGGGTTCCTGGTGGGGGCAAATTGTCCGGAACTTCTCCCGGGGGCAGAACTTCCGGACTACGGTAATGGCGGATTTCCCAAAAGAGCTTGCCGTTGACGACCTCCAACAAGTCGAAGTTGAAGGAGAAGGTTGTCTCGCTGGCCGGGTTGCCCGGTTCCTTCCGGAAGGCTGGCCCCGAGGGCTTGACAAGCTGGGTCGTCAACGTAGTCGCAGGGATCTCCTCCATCGTCAGCCCGTGCCGATCGTACTGGGAAAAATACCCTAGGATCTGATCACGGGGATGGTTCACCTGGATCAGCGTATTGGTGGAGCCGAACCTTCCTAGCTCCCGCAGGCGCTGGAAGATGACGTCGGGAGGTTGAGCTCCCCACTGGAACGAGCCATGGGTGACCGGTCCGACCTGGTAGCTGAGGGGGTACCCGTTGAAATGACCGGACTCTAGCGTGGTCATCTCCAACCCGATGGAGCTGAACAGGAAACGCTCCAGATGGTTCTCGATGATAAACGGTGCAAAGTCGGTAATGTAGTTGTGATCGGTGGAGACGGCCCACTCTACATGCTCCGCCGCGATGGAGCGGACACGCTCTCCGAGACGCATGGGGGAGTCGATGCTGTTGCGGCTGTGAATGTGCGTATCTGCG